>CAWIYT010000307.1:0-36442 GCA_963840085.1 uncultured Nitrososphaerales archaeon | reverse complement strand
GAAACAGACAGATATTTTAGTTTCGATGTAAAAATTTTTCATTCAAATCATATTTAATATAAAATGTATTTAAGGTTAGCAACAATCCTCTGTTATATAGTAGTGATATAATTTTTTATATATCTTTTAGATAATGATGTGATTCTATTATATATGCCTTTAACAATCACTAATCCCAATTCTAGTAGATGATATATTAAAAATTCGTATTCTTTCATACAAAAAACAAGTCAATGCTTTTAGAGATGAAAAAAATTAGGTCATAGACAGTTACAGGAGAATATTTTAATGCTTATTTAGTGTTGATATTTGTCATATTTCTTTAATTTTTTTGCAGAATTCTAAAGATCTCATATATAACTAATCTCAAAGATGAAATTCCTGTTCGAAAGGGATAAGCACCATTTCCTTTATTTGTAATAGGATTTACCCATTCATATAAAAGATTTTCATTTGAGAATTCATCTAAAAATAAAGTTGAAATAAGATAATCACATTCATCAAACCTCCTAAACCTCAATCTTGTCATAATTTCAATTCCTGTTATCCATGGCCAAAAAGTATAATTATGATAATAATTTGGCTTTAAGGGCCAGGGACCAGTTTTTTGAAGTGGTTTTTCAATTATCATTGGAAACTTATATTTCCATATTTCTTCTTTTATAGTATCTAACATGCTATTATATCTTTCAAAACTACTTTTATTATGAGAAATTGAAGAACAATGATTGAAATCTTTATTAATTTCACAATTAGATACATTAGAAAAATTATCATTTATCAATGCAAATAGATAAAGTAAAGAATCCTGAGTCATAATTTTTTCACAGTTTGCAGTTGCATATGAGCCTATGTTATTATCAATAAAACATGTTTTTTGTTTTGACCACATATGTTTTTCTACTGCATTAATTACATTATTTGCTAATGTATCTATATATATTGCAGTATCATCGATATTTAGATATTTTAGTAATATATTCAAATTTTTTAATGCAAGTAACCAACATGCTTGACTATAGATAATTTTTCCCTTTCTAAGAGCAGTATCCATCCAATCTTCATTTGATTCTTGTTCAAGTAGACTGTCAGAATCTATATCTCTATTATACAAATATTGAACTGCATCGAGCATTTTGGGAATAAAAAATGAAACTATTTTAGAGAATTCCAATTTTAAATCGAAATCTTTCTTTATTGAAAAGTATAAAGGATAAAGGTTATATTTTTTATCTAAATTTATATATTCGTAAATCCTTGATAATATCCAAGAGGTTAAATATATCATCAAAGCGGTTGAATCAATATCTGGATTACTGGCATAAATTTCTAAGAAATTCTCATAGATTGTCGTAGGTAATGCTCCTTTAAATTTATTAATTAAATTAGTATTGCACCTCCTAGGGGTAAATTTTGTTATGGGGATTCTCTTCCAAATATTATTTTTTTATCTTGAGTTTCAATTATTTGGTTGGACCAAATATGAATAAGGTCATCAATAACATCAAAAGTATAACCTGAAATGAATTGATCCTTCAATATATAGGCTGCATCTCTCATCCAAATAGCTTTATAGTATCCTCCAGGCTGAGGACCTTTCATAGCATATTGAGAAGTTTTATTCATAAAATCATTTAAAAATTCTATATGTTTCTGTAAAGAGAAGGAATTCATTGTAAAGTAGCGGAATCAGATATTATTACATTTATAATTTTTATGGTTGAAAATTAGAGTATATAAAATAAAGATTAATTAAATCATGTTTGATTCTTTATTCTTTTTTATTTGATGTGATGTTATGGTTATCTCCTTTTCTGTCAAATCTTGAATTAGTATATTTAAATTCTTCTTGAAATTACTGATTGAAAAAATGTCAGTAAATGTACTTAGTTTTAATCTATCATTATATGAGATGTTCATTGCATTAATTAATATTTTTACTGCTTCTTCTTCAGTTTTATAATGGAATTGTTTTGGAACAAATTCAGTATTGCCACCTTTGAACGGAACAATGGGAACCAATCCAGCACTCATTCCTTCTGCTATAGATATTCCGAATGGTTCTTCAACTGTAGGATGTAATAAAAACTTTGAGGTTGCCATCAATTGTAATAAATTATTTAGTGGAACATTCAAATATAATTTGACATGATCATCTAATTTAGACAGGCTTATTAAAGATTGTAAATACCTATAATAATCATAGTTATCTTTAACGATATTCCCAATAACAATCATTTTATAATTTTTATAAACTTGATGTAAAATTTTAGCTATTCGTATGGCTGACTCTATTTTCTTATCGGGACTATATCGCGAAAGAACAATTATTATATTTTCTCTTGATTGATTAGTTAAAGCAAATTTTCGATAAATATCAACATCGACAGGCGGACTTAACACTGATGAAACTACTTTTCCATAATAATTTTCTATAGCTTGTTTGCTAAACTTAGAATTTGTTACGATTATAGTATTTTTCATCATGAGATCATATGTTTTTAATACATTAGAAAGTAACATTTTTTCTCTAAAATGAAAATTTAGTCCATAACCAAATTTACTATTCTTTAAAATTTTTAATAAAAATTTTTTATATGTACCATTATTAACTAATTTTGGCGTCAGAGGATAATGGCAATAAGTGATTATTTTTGCTTGTAACTTGCTATGGTTTTTAGGATTATAATATGGCAATATATCTCCATGAGCATTTATTATTAAACTGTATTGTTCTTCTTCTGATGCTATTTGTAGCGAATCATTGTTTGTATATTCAGATAAACCAAATATATTTGAAAGATCCATTTTTTTTATTTGATCTATTTTTAATGAAAATTTTCCATACCATTTCTTTATCTGATTCCAATCAGGAAGGGTTATAGTTTCTAAATGAATATTAAAACCCATTTCATTTAATGCCTCCATCATGGTTATGGTTAGGCGTTCACTTCCGCCACCGGCATTTAGGTCTTCATGTATAATTTTAACATATTTTGTCATACTATTAATAATACAATAAGGTATATTAACTACAATCATTAAATAATAAATTATTATCAAACTAATGATATAAGCTTTTTATCAATGTTACATTTTATGGTCAATAATGCTCATTGTCAATGAAACAAAACTTTTGTTATTGCAATTAAAGTAAATTGCCAAATAATTAATTCAAAATTGAATAAAAATTTTATTTATTCTTTTAATTTTGAAATGAACATAATTTTTCTATTTTAGTTATTATAATGTCAATCATCTATGAATGGTGTAGCAGAAACGGATTTCTTTAAGTTGGTAAAAATTATAGATGCTTTTTTAATATTAATTCATTGGAAACTATTTATATTGTACTATACAATATTTACCATTTAAAATACAATTTGTTAATTTTTTTATAATTTATGAAAATTAGTTGAAAAATATTTAAAAATAATATCATATTTGTCTTATTTAGAAAAGTTATTTTTTTTACTAATTAACTATAATAATAGCTTTGTTAATTAACAGTCTTCTACAAAGGTTAGATAATTGAGGCTGGGTCATAAATCAATGAACAAATATTATCATGCTAATAGTAGCATGTGATCAATCGTTATATCCCTAGCATGTATTTGATTGCTCTGGGATTATCTTTATTGGTTTTACAGTTATAATAGACAAGTATCTGGTACAGCAAGACTGACAATAGTACCTGATGCACAAGCCCTATCATATCCTCTTACAGGTAATGGATCTATTCTAAAGACAGATTTGATATGTTCTATCAATGGTTCAATTGATATACTTCTTAGAGAATAGATAGCCTGTCCAATATTAGATTCATAAAATTCAACTAATTTTATCCTGTCAACAGGTGTATTTTCATATCTCTGTACCGGACACACCAATTGAAATCCCATATCTCTGCTGAGATCGTACAGTTTATGATCATCATAGCCAGGATCTGCAGACATATAATATGTTTCCCTTGTGATTGTAACAGGTAGACTGCATGTTACTGTACTGTACATCTGATTGTCAGGTATATTGGCAGTTGTAAAATCTGCTGCCAAAGGTACAATGATGGAACCAGCAGTACTTGCTACCAGATGTAGTTTGTATCTAAATATCCAACCCTTTGTATGGCTGAATCCCCATCTTGCATCAGTATCAATACCAGAACGTGGTACTACTCCATCAGTCATAGAAGATTTGTGCCAGACAGAGCCTTTAGCCTTGATAAGGGTACTATCTGTTGAAACAATATACGGATCTATCAGATTATCACATACAAAAAGTTCTCCCATAGCAGCAATCCTGTTTTTTATATCATTAGATATTGTGGCAAGACGTCTATCAAATGTTCTTCTGCTTGGTAGTATTCTGGATAGCCCACATCCTTTCATTACCTTTTTGTTATATGGCAGATCCATTGTAAGGTATTCATGTAATGCTCTGTTGGAATCTAATCGAAACCATATACGTACAACAAAACATCTCAAAATAACAGTAGGAGAATAGACATATGGTCTCCCACGTCTTCTTATTTGATTATTTTTATATGGCCATCTAATCAAACCAATCAAATACAAAACGCTAATTAGAATAGATGTTGATCTTTTCTGTGCTAGTTTGTTGGCTGGTATATTATTTCACCAAAACATCATACACACCAATAAACTAGCTTTATTTGTTATGAAAATAAAATAATGAAATAATTATGACCCAGCCTCAGATAATTTATATAGATATCCTTTGTTTGTCTTGCTATCAAAACATATTGCACGTTTTTGAATTACAAAAAGGTATATTCTTGTCATTCTCTCATTATTGTAATAGTTTTATAGTTTAAGGCACTTATGTAAACATGAAAAATAGAACTAGAATAAGCTATACTTTTTTGCTACTAGCCATTGGAATAGTATCAACTATTTTATCAAATCCTATACTAGCCCAAACAGAAGGTAATTCACAAAATCAAACTAGTACAACGTCAGGTGGTGGACAAGGACAACAAAGTGGACAACAGACAGGTAACCAAACAGGTGGACAACAACAACAAGGTGGACAAGGTACCGCCGATGATATTGGAAGTATACAAGAATTACAAAAACTGACAACATCTGAGGGACCCCTTCCTAAAACTAGCAATGATACAACTCCTCTTTTCCAACAATTAGGGAAGGAAACTGGAACAGATAATCAAACATCAGGAGGACAACAACCACAAGGTGGTGGACAACAGGGAGGTAACCAAACAGCTGGAACAGCAGGTGGACAACAACCACAAGAACAAGGAGGTAACCAAACAGCTGGAACAGCAGGTGGACAACAACCACAACAACAAGGAGGTAACCAAACAGCTGGAACAGCAGGTGGACAACAACCACAACAACAAGAAGGTAACCAAACAGCTGGAACAGCAGGTGGACAACAACCACAAGAACAAGAAGGTAACGAAACAGGAAATCCTCTTAGTGAAGTTGGCGAAGCAATAGGTAAGTTATTTAAATAAATTTCAAAAAAAATAATTTTTTTTTGAATCACTAAGACAATTTTTATTGTAGCGCTTAGCTCATATTAAAAGAATATAGTAATTAGATTAAGACATTATAAATATAACTTTAAAATTTGATTATGAAATACTAATAATTACCTTATTATCATGAGGGGGTTCAAAAAACAAGAAAATTTAAGTATATAATATAAATAACATATATCCAAAATTTTTCTTTTTATTCCAAATTGTAACATTTGTTAAAAAAGCACATTCACAGATATAGATATGATCTAATAATCCCTAGTTCTAAATTCATTATATAGTTTTTTGCCGATGATTTATTGTGAATCCAAAGTACAGAAGTAGAATAGAAATAATTTCGTCAATACTTGAAGCATCAATAGGAGGTGCAAAAAAATCAAAAGTGATGTGTAGATCATTTGTTTCAAATACTCAATTTAAGATCTATATGAACCACTTAATTGAGAAAAATCTTTTAAGTATTGATTCTGATGGGAGATTGACAATTACTTCTAAGGGTTTAGACTTTTTAGATCACTATCATACTCTTGAAAATATGCTTGATCTTACAATACAAAAACAAGCTATAAAAAATGATGCATATTCAAATTATCTTTTATCAACATAATTAATCAATAGATCTATTGCGTAATTAGTAACCATGTAAAATATTACATATCTGATCTAAGATAAAAGAGAATAATGTTATTAAATTTATAAAATTTACAAAAATTAATTAATTTTCAGAATATTTTGATTCCTTCCTAATTACGCAAAAGATCTAATCATCTTTAACAATTGTATATACCCGAAAAAAATTTTTAGTAAAAACATTATTCAATTAAAAAATACTAGTAAAGGAAATGATTTAAAATTAAACATAATTATTTAGTACATTGAAAAATATTTTAAAAAACAAAGATGTCATATTATTAAATTAAAATTATATGCTTAAGGATGATACAAAAGCTTTTTTAATATAGAATAATTATTGTTGTCATCTTATAAATTCTAAATTAGATATCGTAATAATATATATATCGATTATTTCGATTATTTCAGATCCCGTATATTCTTATATCCTTTTTTAGATTTTGATTCCACTTCTACGTCCTCTTTTAATCGAATTTTTTCATTTGAAGAGTTAGTTTTATTTTTACCATATTTAGTATTAAATTCAGTTCTATCTAAATCATATTGAGATTCTGCTGGCTCTTTATCATAATAATATCTTTGTTTGATCTCCTCTTTCTTAATATCAAACCATAAAAATTTCCCATCGTATACATCTGCTAAAAATTTAGGTAGCCAAAATTTTTTCTTTTTAATTAATCCTTCTTCAATCATAATATGATTTTGTGATATTTTTTCTATTTTCCCCAACATTTCTCCATCAACAGATTTAACTTTTTTATCCTTCATTTCACCCCATAAAATAGAAGGACCAGAAATACCTCCCTCATTCTCCATATTATATGATAGTGATCAACATGAAATATAAGGAATATACGATTTGTTTCCATACTGTTAGCTTAATAATAAACTAATAAATTATATGTTGTATATTTTACTTTTGAGAAAATTGACAGTTGGTCTTTCGTGGGATAAGGCAATAGATAAAAATGCCAAGTCTATAGATAAAAAAGAAATAGGGAAAATCAAACATATTTCTCAAGATCATATACAAATAGAAAAAGGATTAATGGACAAAGATCATTATTTTGTTCCTAAATATTTTGTTGAGGGATATGAAGATGATGACATAATTCTATCTTTAACTGAAGATGAAATAAAAGACAAGTTTAATCTCCCTAATCCATCAGATGCAATTCTAACTGATGAAAACTATAAAAAACGAAAAGAATCGATAAATTCAAAATATCCTAATTTTGATAAAGGTATACCACAATATTCATCAAGTGAAGATAAGAGAGAACCTTCTTTAGTAAGCGAAGGAGCGAAAATGAGTTGGGATCAAGTTATAGATAAGGAAGTAAAAACATCAGACAAGGAAGAATTAGGTAAAATAAAAAGTATAGGGGATTATTTTGTTGAAGTAGAGGATGGTGTAATTAGTAAAAAACATTATTTTGTACCAAAAAAGTATTTACATGAATATGATGATGATACTGTTTATTCATCATTGGATAAAGATCAAATAAAGCAAAAATATCAAAGAGATTCACCACCTCTGGAATCAGAAATACAAGATATAGAAAATGATAAAGATTATCAGCTTATCCCATTTATGGCAAAAGAGCCAGGCTTAGAGATACAAACTCCTTCAATGGATAGTGAATTAAAGGTTCCATGGGAGGAAGTAATCCATAAACATGTAAGGACAAGTGATAATGTAGACCTTGGGGATGTAGATAGAGTTGGAAATGAATTTATTGTAGTTAGGGAAGGAGTAGTTAAAGTTCACATTTATTACATTCCAAAGAAATACATTATAAAATACGATGGTAGTACGTTATGGTTAAATCTTTCTGCAATGCTTGCTTCTAGTAAGTTTGAGAGAGAAAATGAACCTACAAAAGAAGAAATGGAAATACTTCTTAATTCTTAATAATGAATAAGTCGAAAATTATCTTAATTTTATTTTTTCTTAATTTTACTTCTACCATTAATCAATTACGATATTCTAATAGATAAAAATTGATACAATCAAGTATTTGTGAGTACAACATTTACCTTTTAGTTTTTAATTCTAAATTAATATAGAGACATCAGCTTATATAATATTGAAATACCAATAGTTTAGATAAATACAAAGAAATAAAATTTTAATATAACTAAAAATTTATGGTATTAGGTGATTTTTTGTACCTATTAATAAATACAGGAAGATCATATATACGTCCGAGAATTTTCGACTACAATCTAGAGAATGAAAGTATGTATAGTACAATTGTATATCTTTTTATTATATTATATAATAAGAAACTATTGAAATATTCTATAAATAACTTCTTATGTTGTCGACTTTTCTTGGTTTTGTTTTGAAGATTTATTTTGCGCATGACTTCATTAAGATTGGAATTCTTAAATTTATCAAATTAAATATAATTTGCTTTACGCTTTGATAACTTTTGAAATTTTGTGATATTATCAATAATTCCAATAGTTTCTCTAATTTTTCAAGTAATTTCTATCTACGATTTTCCTTCACGCCTTAATGGATAATTTTTTCATTAGGATCCCATAGTTTACATAGTCCATGAGGAGCTATAATCCTGCTATTTTTTCATTAATATCTTGGCTATTTCCTTTCACAATTGCACATTGATCTTCTTTTATAAAATAAGTACAATTAACGAAAATGACCTTTTGTTAAATCAGCATTTCTAAATTGATTGATTTCTAAGTGTAGTACTTGCATAGATAGGTAACAGATTCACTTACCAACATGGGTAACACTTTCTTTTATCTGCTTGACTATGTTGTTACTACTGGAATTATTTAATCTTGTTCCTTTCATAAGAAACATTTCAGATGGTGTATGACCATTGATACCACCATGTTCTCTTTCATCATTGTATGCTTTTACAAACATGTAATACATTTTCTTTCCATCATTTACATTGGGAATATTTTCTACTGCAAGAAACTCATTCTTTACTATCTTGTTGTATGCCTCAATTTTTCCTTGTAGTTGTGGATAGCCTTTTGGAATTGGTTTATCCTTTATATTGTTCTTTTTCAAGAAACCTTTGAATATTTTGGATGTAAATTGTTTACCATTGTCATGCATTACCTTGTTAGGTTTTCCGTTCTCTACAATGTAGTCTCCAAGTACATTCAGTACATCTACACTCCTTTTTCTTTCAGACCAGTCACTTGCTGCTTTCCTTGAACAATCATCCTCACAACTGATAAAATAGTTCTTTTTATCTGAATTCTCAAGGTAAAATGGTCCTAAAATATCCATCTGTACCATTTGGTTTGGTTTTTTCATCTCAAACCTTTTCCATTTTCTTCTATTTCTGATCTTGCATTCCAGGATGTTCAAACCATGTCTTTTCAGTATCTTGTATATGATTTTGGTACTAAGTGATATCTCCTTTAGTCTTTTTAGTCGGAATCTAATACGATTACATCCAAATCTTTTAGTTATACGTAAATCCAGTATTTCCTGTTCTATCTCTTTTGTTACTTTTCCTGGTTGTATATTGTGTGGTTTTCTACTTCTATCCTGTAGACCATCTATTCCATACTTTATGTACCTGTTCTTCCACTTGTGATATGTCTTTGTAGATATATTATATCTAATACATATGTCAGTTACAGTATCTCCAGTCCATTCTTTCTCATGAATCAGATTAAATTTTGTTTGTAATTCTATTTTTATTATACACTTCCTATTAGCAGACTAGGAAGTGTTACCTATGTCAGTAAATGAAATTGTAACCTATGTCAGTAAGTACAACATCTAAGTAACAAGAAACTGTCTTTGAAAGAAGAATATTGAGAGTTAGGAATAAGTTTATGATTTCTCTCTTTTTTAGTGACCACAATAATTTTCATATATTATTTTATTAAAGAATACTATATTATTTATCTATAATTATTAAATAATTTCTAACTTTTTAACTATTATTGTCTTGTTTCTTACAATGTAAACTAAGGTCAGAATTTTTTATTGCTAATGCTAAAATTTAAAAGATTTTCCTCTTTACTATTAAATAGTATGTCATCCACTTTTATATAGAGAAATTTCAATGGTAAAACATACTAAATTTTCTTCTTATGATGGAAAGACTTCTTTATTTTCATTACCCAACACGATAAAACTAAATAATCCGATACTTATTGCAGGATTTCCTGGTCCTGGTTTGGTTGGTTCAATTAGTATTAATTATATTATTAAAAAATTAGAAATGCATCAAATTATTTGTTTTGAATCAGAATTTATAGTTCCTGGCGTTATTTTTATGGATGGTAAATTACATCATCCTTTTCGGATATATTCTAATTTAGAAGGAACGATTTGTGCATTAGTATGTGAAGCTCCCATAATGGTTCATGGAATGCATTCAGTTGTGGATGCTCTTGCTAAATGGGCAGAGGATATAGATGTTAGTGAGGTTTTTGTAATAGAAGGAATGACTATTCGTAGAGTTTCTAACACTGACATTAATTCACAGCAAATATTAAATTCCGAAAGAAACCCTATTATTTTATCCAGTAAGGAACGTAAAATTATTCATTCTAATAATAGAAAAGAGAATTTAAATATTCATTCGCTAATAGAAGGTTCAACTACTTTTATTGGAGGTATTGTTGGAGGCTTATTATCTTCATGTTTATCTCATAATATTTCTTGCTCTGTAATATATATTCCTACCCACACCGGCATTCCAGATCCAGATGGAGCTGCAATAACAATTGAATTATTAGAAAATACGATCGATAATAATAATTTTAAAATAGACACAACAGAATTAAGAAAAGAAGGGCAATTTATAAAAGAACAATTAAGTAATTTAATTCGTTCGATTAAATTACAACAAGACCAATCGCAGTTACCTCCAGAAGTAAAACAAGATGCCGTTATGTATTCATAATTTTTTCTTATAATCAATGGAAATTTTCAGTGGCCCTAGTTATCTTTTAAATAAGTTCTACAATGGCATAAAATAATATTCCGCGATTGATATATTTTTAATATTGATTTTATAGTATAGAATAGTAGATATTTTTATTTGTATTTTTATTATTTGATATAAGTGATTTTATAAAGAGATTAATTTCTTATCCTTTTTAGGCCGTGTTAATTTAAGGTATATTCACCTCCTTCTTTCAAACGAGTAATAAAATAATTCTTGTTGGATATTGTATCATTGTACATATAGAAACAAAGAATTGTATCCAATTATGTACATATAAAAGTTTCATTCATCTTGCATACATGAATAGTAATCATCAAAATTTTCGATTCTATCCTTAAAATATTGCATAGATCGTTCAATCAGGCTTTTCTCTAATGGAGAATGTAAATAGTTTTTCAATCCCAATACATTACATGCCTCTGGATACTTTGTACCTCATCAGTGTAAACTACATGCTTACCATATTTTTCAACTAAGGAACCAATAAATTGTTCAGCAACAAGCATATTTTTCTCCTTTGAAATGTAGATTCCAAGTACAGAATGAGGTATTGGTTCAATTGCAATCCATAACCAGTATAAATGATGATTACCACTCTGAATAATAGTTTCATCAGTATGATGAATACTGATACTCTTCTCCGTCTGTAAATCTGACATGAACCAAATCGTTGAATCCTATTCCATAACATAGAAACATAACTCCTTTTCTTATCTCTTAATATTACTAATGCCTTTGATGTATTTCTTAGGCTAAGACCAAAAAGAAAATGCAAATATAAAAAGAATACATTACAATAATAGTGGATGTTCTATTTCCGATGAATTTCAACAACGTATATATCGTTAGAATAGAACATTCACAGCTAAGTATATTTTCTTAAATTAGTACAGCCGTCCATAGCTATAGATTTATCGTTAACTTAACAGAGCCTATTTTTGCTATAAGAAAAATTAATCCTATTTGTTAAATAGTTTATTTGGTTATATAATATTAATTATGCCATTTGATGCAAGTTGCTTTAAAGATAATAATAATTCTTTAAATCAAGAAAAAGATATGAAACTACAAACAAAAATGGTATCTAATATTAAGAATAATAAATATAATAATAAAAAAACGGCTCACTTTCAATCTGATTCAATTAAACTTTATGATTTAATTGCAATAAAATTTCCCAGCGAAGGAAAAATTCTTTCTGGCTTTATAACCATTGAATACAAGTATAATCCACAAAAAATAACAATAACTTATTCGAATATAAAATATAGTGACAAAAGAATGGAAGCATATCTAGAAAAGAATCCAAGTGTTATAAGAAATATTGATTCATATTTAAAAAATAAAATGTTAGAATCACAATTTAAATTAACTTAATTAATTATTGCAAATACAAAAACCAATAAATTATACTACTCTAAGAGTGATATTTTAACTATATCAACTAATTTCTTTGAATAAATTGGTTTATTCAAAAATTTCTCGATTTTTATTTCTTTTAATTCTTCTCCCGTAACATCAAAAGCAGTCATTAGAATCACTTTTATATTATTATCAATTTCATATACCTGTTTTACCAATTCTATTCCTGACATTTTAGGCATTCGAACATCTGAAATAATTAAAACATATTTCTCATGATTTGTTTTGCATTCATCTAATGCCTTTAAAGGATCATTAAAAGATTCAACTTGATAGCCAGCATTTATTAAAACTTCTTTGAATAAATTTGTAATATCAATTTCATCATCAATAATCATTATCTTTTGCCTTAACACTGTTAATGCTAAAAATCATAATATTAAATGTTGTATAATTAGTTATTGCTATATTAAATCTTCATATTTGACTATATAATTTTAATACAAAAAGACAATATTAAAGGGGAAGTTATAACTTCAAGGATTTAATATTTTAAAGTATTAATAATATCAAGCAATGAGCAATTTATTATATACTATAATCATGATATATATTGTTATGACTTTGGATTAGAACAGACAAAATATATATTTTTTTAAAATACATTATTATTGTATTCTGTATAATATTCCATTATTATATATCTAAAAGTAGTTATAAGTTTTCTTTTTCTCTTACCAAACTTTATTCATTTTAAACTAACTACAAATAAAATTTTTTATATGGATATAAATTGTTCCTTGCTTTCCTTAATTAAAGGAAGTATTTTTTCCATTATTATTTGATCAAAATTAACATCCTGAGGATCCATACTTAAGAGCAAAAAGTAATTACTATTAATAGGAATTGTAGCTCTATTGAGTTTTTCATATTTTCCAAAAGCATATATTAGTTTCCCAATTTTTTGTTCAAATTTTATTCTCGTTCTTTGTCTTGAAATTGCATTAGAAGCATACTCTTCGTTCTCTTCTTCAGTAAGGAGAGGCCTTAGCCCTTTACGATATTTTTCATTAATAATTAAACCTTCCTTATTAGTTATACCAACCCAACGAATTGCTTTATCAATATGTAATATAGTACTTGTAAAGGAATAAATAAATTCGTAAGGGATCATTTGTAAACTATATGAATAGAATGGAAATGATTTCTTAATAAAATTTACTAAATACAGCTATTATAATAATATAAATTAATTATCATCATTATCTTTGAATTATAATCGATTTTAATTAGTAAAATAATTTATTTCAAAACTATTATTAATCAGATCTTGAAAATAACCACTTTCCTATTCGTGGAAGTACATTCGTTTGAGAATAACTACTAGCAATTAAACCAACATGACCAGTTGGAAATTTCATTAATCTATTATCAATACTGGAGACAAGATTGTTTAGGGCGATACTACCTTGGGGAGAAACGAGATGGTCCTCTTCTGCTACTATATTTAACAAAGGGACATGTATTTTAGTTAAATCTACTCTCTTATTACCCAACTTTAATTCATTTTTTGTCAAAAGATTATTTTTATAGATATCATTTATCCATTGTTTAAATACTTCACCAGTTATAGGAGGTATATCATATAGCCATTTTTCTATCCTTAAGAAATTTTCAACAAACTTTGTGTCATCTACATGTTCTAAAAGAGCAAAGTATTTGTTCATACCTTGTTTAAACGGTTTAAGAGCTGAAAAACAACTATTAAGTAATTGTGGGGGCATATTTCCTAAAGAGTCCATAATCTTATCTGCTGCCATATTTTTAGCAAAATTTCCTAGTACTGTTGTATCTTTGCTAGTATCAATTACAGGTGCCAATGTTACTAGATTTCTAATTTTATGTTGATAAAACGTTGTATACATTGTAGACATGGTAGCACCCATACAATAACCGTGTAGAGTTATCTTTTCTATTGAATTTTCATTTCTAATAATATCAACACAATCATCTATGAAATCATTCACATAATCGTCAAAATTTACATATTTGTCATTTAATGTAGGAGGCTTCCAATCAATAAGATAAACATTAAAACCTTGATATAAAAGATTCTTAATCCAACTTTTATCATCTTGTAAGTCTAATATATATGATTTATTTATTAGTGCATAGACAACTAAAAGAGGAGTTTTCAAAGGTTTTTTAAAAATTGGTTTATAATGTAATAAGCGATAAAGTTTGGTTTCTTTCACTATATCATGAGCCGTTTTACCTACATCAATATCTCTTGGATTTTGGTATAATTTGGTAAATTTCTCAATCTTTTCTGACATCTCTTCGTTATATCTATCTGGCAAAGTAGATATATTTTGATGTTTTACTTGTTCTTCAGAATTAGTAGTAGCAATATTATTTAGCAATTTTTTTATCTTCTCTTATTATCATATCCATAGTTTTTCTTAAATCTGGTACTTGACGTTTTAATTCTTGCATGTCTTTGAGAATAATGTCAATATCGTCTTTATTTGACAAATTTAGTGGTAGTAAGAATGTATTAGATATATTTCTCAACAATTTATTATACTCGGAATAAGTACTCATTATATCAGAAACAAGCATTCCAAATTCTTTAGATTGGAACAAGTTAGTAAATGAGTCTTCTAGAGTTCCAATAAGGATATTTCTATATTTCTTTAAATCTTGTTCTGACTCTATAGTATATTTAATATCTTTTGATGGCAGTTTATCTAATGCCTCTGCATATGTTTTATTTATTTGAGATATGTAATTAAGAGTAAAATATTGCATCTTTGAAGAAACTATCAAGAGATCTTGTAAATACTTTCCAATATTAGATGTTTCTTCCAACAAAGAAAACGGACTATATTTTGGAATATTAGTAAACTTTTTCAAAAATTCTTGATATTTTTTTAATACCTCTTCAAAAGGAATATCATAATTTTCTTGATAAGACATTATATCATTCATATACTTTAGTATATAATAAAAATTTATATATCTTTTTTTGTTTAAGGTTCATTTCTGAGTTGATTCTAATTCTTTGACAATATTTTCAGATATGGATCTAGAGGAAATAAGCATGAACACTACTAATTTTAAAATTTTATATTGACTATTCTCCGATTGAAGTAATTTCCTTTGAGTGGACTTCTTTATAATGTTTTTCTGCTTCTGCTCGAGATATAAATTCCATAGCACAAATATGACATCTCAATGTTCCGCCATCATAATCATACGTCATATATTAGTAAAAATATATAACATACATTATTTAATCTATTGCCAAAAAATAAACTAATAGCATCGTTCTAACCTTTTTATAATTATTAATCTTTAAAATAATATTTGAGCTTAATTGATATCAAACCGACTACCAAAATTATATATAGTTTGGTTACTTCAAATAATATAGAACAAGTATGCCTAATCCAAGTGAAAAAGAAGAGAATCGTAAAAATTCTACTTATCAATCTCAAAATACTAATACTTATGATTTTTACAATACAATAAAAGAAGATACCAATAGAATTGTAAATGAGTTTGCAAGATCCCAACCAACTTACATTCAAGCAATATCAAATCTACAAATGAGATATATCGAAGCTACAAAAAACATAATTAATTCAACCCTTGGATTCCAGAAACAAGTGTTCGAAACATTGGATTATAATTCGAGTACTAATTATACAAAACAACTTGGCAGACAATCAAATGAAATTACCAATAATATAATAGAATTTAATACTATAAATAATAAATTTATTTCAAATGTCTTGGAAGTAGCAGGTGATGGTATTAAAAATTATACCAAAACTTTAGATACTTTTGTAAAATTTAATGCAAATGTTTTTGACCAATGGTATTCTTTATTTAAAAACAATCAAACCTTTAGAAGACCATAACTTACATTCGCATATTTTTTGACAATAACCTTAAATCTTATTTAGAACCAAGAAATAAAAATAAAAAATTATAATTCAGATCTACCTTAAAAATACCAAAAATTTTATAATAAATTAGATTATAATAACCATAATAAATTCACAATCACGTCGTCAAACAATACATAATAGTTTCTTATATAATCTTAATAAAATATAACGTAAAGTTAATGATATGATAAAAATAGAAATGGAGTTAACCTCTAGCGACAGAAATGTAACAGATGTATTTCAAAAGATGACAGAGTTACTAAGAAATATGGAAAGTCAAGGCTTCAATGTAAAAGAGATAGAATTTGAAGTAGAGGAGGAGGAAGAAGACGAGTAAGAAGAAGTAGTTTAATTGAAAAAATAATTTAATTCTGATATTTTAAGATTATTAATTTACTTTATAAATTGTAAATATAAATTACATTTAAATACAATTTTATTACTATAAATATTATAATTTTTCAATACTTTCTTTGTTATAGAAACAAAGAAAATTCTGTTAATATTTTAGATATCTGTTTTGAATAAAATGCTTAATAAAAATTAATAAAAATATATAAAAAAATTTTCTAAATTTTGTTTAATCAATAATGTAATCTTTTTAATGCAACATTTTTTAAGTAAGAGCGCTTGTAATTTTTGTATTGTCCTCAGAACACACTTTTAATCATAAAAAATCATCAAGGAAGACAAGGAAGAGTGATAAAGTAAATCCAAATAAAGAAGAAAAGAATGACAAGGAAGGAAAAGAAGAACAATCACAAAAAATAAAATTACCAGAACCGATAATTTATGAGCTAGATAGAAATCAAAGGAATATACGATTAGAAGCAAACGATAATAATCGTTTCGGACAAGATCAAGAACAACAAATTAGTAAAGATGCAAAAGAGATTACTAACTATTGTCTGGAACTTCATAAGCATATGGTAAATACCTATAACTCTATTTATTCTCAAAAACTACAAAATAGTTCTGATTTATCTTATGAAGCATTTTTCACTGCTGCTGGAAGGCTCACAAATTACTATCTATCTGATATTAAAAATATTTATATCAGTTTAATTAGCAATAGAGATAAATCATTAAAACTTATAGACAATGTTATAACTGAAAATTTGGATACATTTATCAAATCGATAGAACTTACACAAAGATTCTATAAAGATATAATGCAGAGTTATCTTAATTGTATAAAAAAGTAGATTAATAATAAATACTCGTTCTTATTATTCCGAAATTTCATCATTATTTATAGAAATATGTAAAAAGAAAAATCCTTCAAATAAACAATTATTTTCTTATTATTGCGATTGTTGTGACTAATTCTAAGAGAATTATGAGTAAGTCGATATAGAATAATTGATTTAGAGAATATTAGTAGATATTAAACAACATAACTCGGTAAGCACGTAGCTGTCGAATTATCAATTAGTCCTTCTAGTGTATATTATAATTCAAATTGGTCCACATTGTTTATAGATTTTTGCTGTGGTTATTTGATTAGGATGTTATGATCCTGTGACTTGGGGACGCTTGAGTGCCTGTTCCATTATCACCATTTATCAGTGCTGCTTTGAAGAATTCAATAGAACTAACAAAAAAGCTCTCAAATTGACCTCTCTAACATTCGTATTTGTTTATCTTGATGGGAAATATATTCTGATGTAGCCAAGCAATTGGATAAATAAATCGCGACATACAAATTCTCTATCTTCCTTGTCCTTATTCAACTCTTCTAATTCGATATCCTAGCTATCAATAACATTAAAATCAAACGTGTCTTTCCTCTTCTAACAAGTGATTCATTGTATTTTCTTCAATCAATCACATGATTACAATTGATTAGCTAAATAGGTAGGAGAATGAGTTGTGCAATGGACTAATAAATGGTAATAATCTAACAGATGTCTTTTTTAAAGTTAAACCTGAAGAATACAATTATAAGGTATAGAGAATATACTTTGAAAATGCTTTTTTGGTCCTATATCTAAATGTGTCTCCTTAAGATATAGCCATATCGGTAAGTGAAGAGAACCTAGTTTAGGCATAAGTTAAGTATCTCATATATCATCAACATGTATTAGTATTTTTAACATACTCTGATAGAAAGAACTTTAGCTCTGAATGTTTAGATTGATATGTGCCCAAATCTTATATTCTGAAATTATCTGATACTCAGAAAAAGGAACTGAATAGATTCATGAAGAGTACTCGTGACAAAGAGGAATACAGAAGAGCGTCTGCTATAAAGCAAAAGATGGAAGGAATACCTTACAGAACTATAGCCAAAAACCTTAGTGTCAATTACCGTAATGTGTATGACTGGATTAACAATTACAGAAAATATGGTTTAGATGGAATAAGAAACAAGAGAATGAATGCAGGTAGAAAACCAGTAATATCTACTGACAAAAACAAAGAGATGATAAAAGACATCATATTGAACAAGTCTCCTAAAACATTTGGCTATCTCAAAAATACATGGAATATCAGGCTGTTGGCTACTTATCTCTCAACATTACTGGAAATGAATGTCAGTCCCATGCAAACATGGAGAATAATTCATGATATGGGTATAGTATACAAACAGCCAAAACTTGAACTGGAAAAAGGCATAGATTATGAGGAAAAGAAGAACAAGATAGAAGGGTACAAGAAGATATCGGCAGCTCTTTAAAAAAAGATTCTACTAGGATTTGAAGATGAAACGTGGTTACATCTACAACCATACATAACAAGAACATATATGAGAAGAGGAGAACAGCAAAAGATACTTCATAAAGGATCTAACGATAAAGTCAATGTATTCATCACACTTCTTTATCCTATGAATGGAATAAAATTTACAACAAGCAAAACAAGAAACAGTAATGATTTCATAAACCATCTAAACAGCATCAAAAGATATGTACTCAAGAGAAGTATCAAGAGATTTATTCTTGTAATAGACAATGCATCTTTTCATGTTAGTAAAAAGACTAAACAGTTTATAGAAAAACAATCAGACGACTGGCTAACTGTACTATTTCTACCAACACGGGCACCATTTCTGAATCCAGTAGAAACAAAAGTAAACAGGAATCTCAAGAAAGATATATGTGCAAACTATAACTACGAAACAGAAGATAATCTATTATGTAATGTAAGAAGATATCTTAGATGTTTTGGTTGTTGGCCTAAAATATGATACTTAACTTAGTAATTGAATAAGACTAATCAAGAAATAAATTTATAACAATTGTCTAAAACAAAAAAATATATTTCAATATCATCTTTTGACCTTAATTCTTATATTATTGTTCTATAAAGATAGTTGATTATTCTAAGATAAATAAGAATCCGTAGTCAATTCTAAAAGATATATTAAGTGATGGTTATCAACTCGAGCTAGGAAGGGTTAATAGAAATCTCAATGTAACCCTTTTTTAAAAGATGTAAGTGCTTAATTTAACTGCCTTTTATAGGTATCTGAGTCTGGGTCATAATTCAATAGATTTATTGCGTAATTAGTAACCATGTAAAATATTACATATCTGATCTAAGATAAAAGAGAATAATGTTATTAAATTTATAAAATTTACAAAAATTAATTTAATTTTCAGAATATTTTGATTCCTTCCTAATTACGCAAAAGATCTAATGAATAAACAAGTTTCAGGATCCTAACAATAGAGTACTACTAACAACTGCAATACTACTAACTCAAGTGTCCTGATGGATGTCATATCTTTTTGACTATCAGGTCTAAATTCTTGAATAGGTAAAGCTTAAGGTATTTAGAATATCATGATTCTATGTACCATGGTTCTACTAAACTCAACCTCACTACCGGACAGAAGAACAGTCTAAAATCATTGATGAAAAATACTACTACAGATAAGAGACATTATCGCAGATTAATGGCAATACTCCAGCAGAAGAGCAATGGTAGAAAGAGCAATGGTAGAACTTTTGAAGATACAGCAAAGGAACATGATGTCTCAGCATCAGGTCAGTCCAGAGATGGGTATCAGCATATCTCCATACTGGAATTAGTGGATTGGAAATAAAGAAAACACGTAGCACACAATCCCGTATAACAGATGAAAACAGAGAGACTATACTTTCTGTACTTTTTAATGATCCCACTATTTTTGGTTATGTCAGAAACACTTGGAGTCTGAGGTCACTGGCAAAGTGTCTTACAGAAGAACTTGATATTCCGATTAGTTTCAGACATCTTCAAAGGATATTGAAAGATATGGGTATTAGATGTAAAAGACCTAAACTGGAACTTGAACACGGACCTGATTATGATGAGGGAAAGAAGCAAGTAAAAAATTACAAACAGATAGCATCAGCACTCAAAAAAAGAAAGTGATGCTGGTGTTTGAAGATGAAACTATAGTAACACAGAAACCATGTATAAGAAAGTCAATGAGTTTTGAAGGTGAACAACAAAAAATTAGACATAACGGTAGTAGAAAGAAATTCTCAATGTACATATCCATGCTATGGCCTGAACAGAACCTGTTGTATGGTTTCTATGACAGAACGAATTCCACCAATACGATAAACCATCTGGAAAATCTCAAGATGCATGTAATGAAAAATAATACTTGGAAAAGAATTGTAATGATATGGGATAACGCTTCATTTCACCTAAGAGCCTATCCGAAAAGTAGTTTATAGTATTTAAGTTTATGGTACAATAGATTTATTCGACAAAGCTAAGTGTCTCTACACTATATATCACGAGATTAGTTTGATCTCTGAAATTTCTGGAATCGATTCATCTTATGAAATACCAGATGAATTATGGAATCAAATTTTCCCTCTTCTTGTACATAAATCCAAAAGAAAGAAGAAGAAGACAGGTCGTCCAAGAATGGATGATAGAAAGGCAATGAATGCTATCTTCTACATTACACGTACTGGATGTCAGTGGAAAGCATTACCACGAAGTCTTGGTGCATCCAGTACTGTACATGACAGGTTTCAGGAATGGAGACAAGATGGCGTATTCAAACGTATGTGGATTGATGGTCTAAAAATATATGATAAAAAAGTTGGTATCAACTGGAAATGGCAATCAATGGATGGTGCAATAACAAAAGCACCTCTTGGGGGAAAAAAGTACAGGACCAAATCCCACAGACAGAAGTAAATCAGGTACCAAACGTAGCCTTCTTGTAGATGGTCAGGGCATTCCTCTTGGAATTACTGTAGATGGTGCTAACAGACATAATATGAAGATGACAAAAGCAACTCTTCAGAGTATAGTGGTTTGCAGCACCACCACCATCATCATCATCATCATCTACAACAAATACCCAACAACAACACATCTGTCTTGACAAGGGTTATGACTATCCTGAGGTATATGAGTTACTTGAGGAATATGGTTATACCATGCATATTTGCAAGAGAGGAGAAGACTACAATAATGGTAACAAAAAGAAGAGAAGAAGGATACCAAAATATAGAGCAAGAAGATGTGGGTAGTTGAGAGAACACACTCATGGATGAACCGATTCAGGCGATTATTGATTAGATGGGAAAAGAAGGAAGATAACTATATTGCAATATTACATTTTGTCTGTGCTTGGATAACATATAAGAGAGGAGGTGTTTTCGGATAGGCTCTAAGCAAGATGATAAGAGAATATATCAATGGACAGAAAGACTGGCTTACTGTAATACACCTTCCAAAGAAGAGGGCTCCATACCTTAATCCAAATGAGAGAAAAGTAAATCAACGTATAAAATCAGATGTGTGTGCAAACAGATTCTATACCAATATAGAAGAACAAAAAGATGCAATATCAGAATATCGTGATAAGAGATTTGGAAGATGGTATAATGACATTAATTATGACACTTGACTTACTGCTATATTACTAAATTCTTGTATTGCTATCTTGTTAATTTGTTGGTGGCGTTGATGAGAGTTTTTCACCAAAACATCATACTCCGAGAGATTAGCTTTATGTGTTATCTATAGAAAAAGAATAATGACCCAGCCTCAATTAGTTAAACAATTATTATATTCAGAAAGTATTTGCTTTTCACAATGATTCAAAAGAATATCAAAATATCATTAGTAGATTTTCAAAAAGTCTGGCAGAATTGTATGATTTAATTCAAGATATGAAAAGATATAACAATAACAATAATAGTAATAATAAAATAATGAAGGTAGATGGATATCAGAGGCTATAAATGACATCCATCCACTCCATCCATGCACAAGAACAACAATTAACTGGACCGAACTATCTGGATGTGTGCGATGACATATACATAGATTGCATACATTTATAGTAGCAATTAATCGTAAAAGCAGGCAAAATAAAAGATTATTGATTTAAAAGATTTACACTATTCTTTTTCTATATTTTGGATATACCAAAAAAATTCTTTTTTTATCAATAGTAACGAAATCATAAATGAAATTGGGTGCTAAAAGAATATCGAGACTCCTCTAACACCCACCCAATATTATTTTGCACACAGAAATAAGAATTTCTGAATATATTATTACATTTGGTAAGATAAAAAATTGTTTATTCTATAGTAGGAAATAATAATTATTAAATTTCCAGAAAAGTAAAAAAGAACTAGCCAATTCAGTTCATTAATTTTACTTTTCTGGTCTTGACAGGTTTGCCTTGTTGTTATATAGTGGCTAGGTAAATTATATATTCCAATCCTAGATTATAAGAAATTATAATAGATATCATATTGATCTATAGGAAAATTATAGTTTATTATTATAATTAGTTTGTAAATGGCTGTTAAGAAGGGAGTCTACTTCTAACACCCACATATTTCTTATAGATATGACACTAACACCCAACTTATGCTCGATTGGTATATTAGATCTTTTGCGTAATTAGGAAGGAATCAAAATATTCTGAAAATTAAATTAATTTTTGTAAATTTTATAAATTTAATAACATTATTCTCTTTTATCTTAGATCAGATATGTAATATTTTACATGATCGTTAATTACGCAATAGATCTATTGATATACGAGATTCCAAAATAAACAATTGTTCTTCTAGAGTTTTAACTAATAATGATTATTCTTAACCTTCTAGATATGATTTATTAAAACTAATAATTGCTTTTGTTGCCTTATTAAATATTATTTGGGCAACATAATTATCTATTCCCAATTTTTCTGCAATTTGTGAGGAGCCATATGTTAATATTTTCCATTTGTAAAGCCCTATTCTTATCTATGTGTTTATTGATATGTTAATAGATGAACAAAAATCAAGAATGTTGTTGTAAAATAAATGAAAAAAGTTTAGGAGCAGAGAAACTCTATTGACAAGTAAAATATTACTTCCCCATGATGGTACAGAAATCTCAGATAAGGCACTCGAGAAATCTAAAGAATTTGCCAAAGCATTTAATGCTGAACTTTATATATTTCATGTAATAGAACATAGTCCTCTTCCACCATCACTAATTTTAGACAAAGATAGACAATGGATAACAGAAACAAGAAGAGATATTGCAAAGAAATTAAAGGAAGGTTGGATAAAAATGGCAAAAGAAAAAATAAATCCTGTACTAGAAAAAGAAAATATAAAATTTAATACAACTGTATCAACAGACATACTACCTATAAGCGAACAAATTCTTAAATTTGCATCAGAAAACAAAATAGATCTTATTATTATTGGTAGTCAGCGATTGGGTGAAATTTCAAAAATTAAAGCATTGGGTAGTGTTTCAAGAAAAGTTTCAGAAAATGTTGATTGTCCTATAATGATAATTCATTAAATAGTATATGTAATTTATAATCAGAGAAGTTAATAAAAAAAGATAAGATACCTTTTATTACAGAAATAAAAAAATTTCGGTTGATTTCCTTCGATTATATAGTACTAACCATTCTTTTACATTCTTGTGCACATCTACATACTTCCAGACTTTTGCACATTCATAACATACTTGTGAACATTGTTTACAATGATCCATATCGTGTTTTTCGTATTCTTTTGCACATGCCTCACATACTTTTGCACATGTTTCACATATTTGTCGCATAACTACTATCACAGGACATGTATTTTGAAGCGAATCTACAAACATCTGCACAGTAAAAACAAAGTTCTATGCATTTTAACATCGATTTCACATTCTCTTCTCTTAAGCATAGAGAACCGCAATATTCGCATGCATTAGCGCAATGATTGCAAGCCTCAATACATTCAGCATGTTTTGGATTATGAAAAGCGCTTGTTGTTCTAATATTTGAACTCAGTCTGAGTTATACAATATTTTATAAAACGATTAAGTTTAATTATTATTCTTGACTTTCTTCTGAATTAACCAATTAAAATATTATTCGTTATATTATTAGTAGATATTATTTTTTACTTGTCTCATTAAATATTATTTGGGCAACATAATTATCTATTCCCAATCTTTCTGCAATTTGCGATGGCCCATATTCTAATATCCTTTCAATTGTAAAACCATTGATCTGTAATACTTCAACTAAGCCTTTTGGAATATTTAGATGTTCTAATCTTTCGTCTTTCCATGTTGCTATTTTTACTGATGATGGTGATTGTTGTTGTGATGGTAGGAGAGATAGTTCTAAATTGGAATCATTCTTGACTAGAGTTATTTTATAATCTCCATTAGCATTGTGACTAATCCCCTTCATCGCCGTAATAATAAATAGACTACATAGTATATATAGAAGTGATCATTTATTGTTTGATCTACTTATTCTGTATAATTTATTAATTTCTTGCCAGATTGTAATAGATTTTCTAAATCGTCTGTCTTTTTCTTGTAGATTTGTTGGGCGATGATCTGGTCTATTCAAGTTCTTATGATATTCCTTCTACGATCAAAACTTGTTTTGTTAACTACAGATACTATAGTTTTGCCACTATCATAGATTGTATCTGGAACATCAACGAAGCCTTTTATCTTGGTTTCTCACTTTGCATAAACTTTGGCAATTAAAGTTCCGCACCTGTGACATTGAAGCCAGTTATGATAGTCACTATGAATTGGTTCATCTTTTTGATAGATTCTTTATCATAATTCAAATAAGAATACAAATGATTCACATTTTGGACAATATAATATTTTTTTGTCTATGTCTTCATCATCTGAATCATCAACCATAGAAACAAATGCTTTCTTTCTAATAGTCATTTTATAGTCTATACGCCGCTATGATTATTTTTGTCTCTGTCAGCAGGAAGTATTCTTCTATTTGGATAAATCTTTGTAATTGCGTATCTGGTTGCATCTATATAACTTGAAATTATTGGCTGCAAATTTGCTATAGATTCCTTCATTTTCAATCTTTTATATGGGTCTTGACATTCTTCAACGTCTTGCCACATCTCTCGTTCTATATACCTCAATTTTTCTATACGTTCAATATGCTGATTCTGAAAATCGATCTTTGCTATTTGAAACAACCTTTTCAAGTTTTTTCCTTGATAACTTGTTTCTCTCTTCTTAAGGTCCTTTCACTGATAGAATAACCATTTTCTTTAAGAAATTCTAGTGTTTGTCGTGTAGTTCTTTGAGTAATCATAGTTTCTAGTATTAAGCTTTGTCGGTCGGTCAGTATGATAGTTTTTACCGGCTTATGGCCTTCATTATTATTATCATATTCATTTTCATAGTTATTGTTATTATTATTTTCTATCGTTATTTGTTATCAGATCATTACCCCCTTATCTTCCACTGGAACTTTATTCTGAAAAATATTCTGAATAAAGTTATAATAATAGTTGTTATTATTTTTTATAAAAAACATAACTGTAAAGATAAATTCAAAATAGTACTGGATACACTGGACAAAGTGGACATACCTCCATTCCAGTAAAAATTTTTTATTTTTCTTTTTTTACTCATTTCCAATACTAATTTTACACACGAAATTGACCAAAAATATTAAAAATTGAATTATTGTTAAGAGTTGTAGATCATTGAATAGACGCCCTATGTCCAGTGTCTGTACATAGGTCACTGGACATCCCCTTATAAAAAAATGTCATTTTTTTATCAATTTTGTGCTTGATTTTGCTATTTTTTTTCGGTAGTGAAGGGAGTATATTGTAGATATATTTTTACAAATCAGTTTTATTAATTATTCGTTATTTCTCATTTTCTGTTTTGAAGTTGTAGTTTAATTGCTTATAATATAATAATATCTCTAGAGTATTAGATTTATAGAATTATGAATTTTGATAATCTTGGATGGAGAAATGGAAAGGACTTCTCTAAGTGGAAGTATAATATAAAAACTAATTATTCAGCAGTACAACAGAGAAGCATTATCTATTCGTTAAAAAATTTTAGTATTATTATTCTTCTAATCTGTATCCATAAAATGCCATAATAACATTTGTAAAAATAGTTCACCCATACTATTTTTCGGCGACAAATCTTTTCTATAGAATAATGAGCCTAAAGGAGTGATACACGGATCGTATCTAACCTTACTTTTTAATTTATTGGTAAATGCCATAGTCCTCTAAGGAGTCCATCTCATAACAATAGAAGGCTATGACTAGTAGGTTTGACGAGATCTGTTGGAATTCTTGGCTGGTAATAATATATTTTATCCTAAACTATTTAATAATTGAAGATAAATTATTGGTAAAAGAGAAAATTCATTTACCTCTATCTACTATTCTCTTTAACAGACAGAAGGAAAAGACCATGATTTGCCTATTAACCTTGGCGTTTTCCTATTGAGAGAATATTGTTTTTTTTTTGCCAACTTATTTAAAAATCAGTAACAAAGTTAATTGTTTTGTTATTGCTATTGTTGCCATAGCCTTATCTAACTGTTATACCGGTTGCTTCCAACTACTAATTATGTTTAACTCATTAAATTTACTTTTCTTTATTAGTAGTTATGGCATTTTTCTGAGGATTGATGTTAAACCAATTAACTAGTCCTAATATAATATTGAAAAATTTGAGATAGTTTAATCTTTTGTATTGTTTTTCTTCTTCCTCAGTTATTTTAAAATAGACTGTAGCACTATCAAAATAGTCAACCAAGTTCTTTGGAATATAGAATCTGTCATTATCTGCATGAGTACCTTTTTGAGTTACTATGTATTTACCTGAAATATCTTTAGTTTCACCAAGATCACATTTCTCATAAATTCCTCTTGCCTCTTTATTGACAATATCTATAAAATTATAGTCAGTAAAATCACTTGTCATCTATTTGCCTGTAATACATTTTATTAAAGCCTTTCTACTTCAAGCATTGGAGTATACGACTTTGGTTCTCTTGTTTCTTCAAATTTAGCCAATGATTGGCTAAATTGTCTTGTCACTAATCATAATTTTCAGCCAGGACAATTGCACGTTGGTGTCTACAAATATGATTCCTATTTTTCTGATTGCATCTCAAAGTCTTTACAAGTGCAGTAGATAGAGGTTCCATCCATGAATTTTACGATATAAAACTTGGAAATATCTGATTCACTTTGAACTTCGTAAGTCTCTTTTTCACCATCTAATCTGGTGATTTCAGATGACATGGCTATGATCATGCTTTTCGATATTCGTCTATTTCTTGATTCAATTATTTGCTGATTACTAATTGTTATTTGTTTGAAAATATAATATATTTATTTTCTTCTATATATTCATTATATTCGTTATATTAAGTAAATATGATGAATGTAACGACTATATATATCATAATGTATTATAAGAATATGTTTACAAATAATACGAAAATGAGAAGAAAAACTATAACCATAAATGAAGATACTCATAGAGAATTAGTCAAGGTAGGAATTTATGGTGAATCTATGGATGATATAATTAAAAGATTGTTAGACTTCTATGAAAAAAATAGGAAATGAGTTCTACTAATAATATTAATCCCAAATCTTGCAGTTATGGTTGTAATGCTCAAATCTATTGGAATAGTAGTGAAAATACCCATCTTGTAGCAAAATTAAATGATTAAAATCATATAATGATAACAAATATGAAAATCATCATTGTCCATAGTTTTATACTTGTTACAATATTTCTTTCTTCCTTCTCCTTCTCTTCCTCATTATCATTATTTATTAATGCAGATGCACAGTTGAAACCTAATGCTATAGTTTCACCTGGTTGTGGTGATGTTACTGGATACGGAATGAATTTAAATATAAATGGATTTGAGCCTAATAGCAATGTTAGTTGGAAATTAGTTAATCCGGCAACTCAAACAACTTCAGAATATGGTTATTTTTCAACAAATAGTACAGCTGGTTTTTCTGAACCTGCATTTATTGAAGAAGAAGGTTTAGTTGAAGGAAAATATGATATTCAATTCTTTGATGATGCTGATACCGATGGTAATCCAGATCCTGGCAAAAAGGAATTTATTGTATCAATGTCAGTTCCATGTGAGGAAGAATAGTAAAGATAAATATTGTTCCTTCTATATTTTGTTTGGCTAATTCTTTTCTGTAATAATTAATTTTCAACCAATAAATAATTTGTTTCATATTGATCAGGTAATAACAATATGTCATCACAGGATACTAATGAAAAGAAATACAATTGTCAATGCGGAGAATCTTTTAGTTCAGTAGAAGAACTAAATGAGCATAATCACAAAGCACATTAAAAATAGATAAGAATTATCCAAACCTTCTTTTTTAATTCAAAGGAACAAATTATGTCAAAAGACCAATGTGTGATAAGAGAACTTATTCTTCATTGGCCAAATGACATTTATGACAAATAGTTTTTTTAACAATAATTATTATATAAAATAGTATTTAATGATATTTGGCATCATCAATCAATTCAATTGAACAAAAAAATATCAAGAAAGTTCAAACCTTTCTATTACCACTACTATATTACTATACTTTTGTCATACCTTCTTTTCTGTACTTTTCTTTTGCTTCTTCTGTATCAGTTCCTGTCTTTCCTCCTTTCGCAATTTTTTGATCGTGTGGATCTCGTTTTACAGCAGTAGGTTCATGTGAGGTAATTTCTTCTGGTGACACTGGATCTTTTCCTTTATAAGTTTTATTTTTATTTTCTTCTTCTGATGAACTCATATCTAATGATATATACAATAACCAAAGATTTCAAATTTACTATAAAAAAGTAAGTATACCTGTTATTATTCAACCTAATGAATCAGCAAAATAAATAATTATTATCTATGATTATTAGTGGTAGAATCTTTCTCTTTATCTTTTATTAAACCATATTTCTTTTGATAATATGAATTCTTTACAGATTCCGATATTCTATTTTATCTGTCACTTATCCCTCATGAATTGAAAAAAACTATCAGTCATTTTTATTATTTATTTTTTATTTCATACCATTTTCTTATTTTATTTAAAATTGCACTTGTAATTACAAAATTATTATTTTATTTTTTCTATAGGAACTAGTAAAAAGTAATACATCAACTTCTTTTAATGTGTTATTTCAAATATACCCTGTATTATGGTGTCTTACGGAATCGGATTGTTTAGGTAGAGATATGTCCAATATTTCCAGTACTTATTTAGGTATTGTAATAGGAGCAATTATTGGCGCAATAATTAGTTGGTGGATTTACAATAGAAAAAAGAAACTTCTGAAAAACAAGATGATCTATTAGCTCATATAGAAGAATTAGAAGAAAAACATGAACAAATTTTGAATAAGATTCAGATATTTGAAGAGAATAATAGCAAAATATTAAAAAATATTCTTATGTTATAGAAGAAAATAGATTCATTATTAGAAAAAAAATAATTTAATTCCTCTATGAGATGGCGAACAACTAATTATTAAAGTATTTATCACTTTTGAAACTATTATTCTAGAGTTTTAAATAATTTTATAGAAATTATTATTATTATTGTCATAGTCTGAACTGAACATATAGTAGGATTATGGAATAAAAAGGTTCAGACTATGACTAGTAGTAGGTTGGCCTTATTTAGTTGATCTCACAGAGATAAGATCAACAAAGAAAACCCAAGAGAATGCTATTTATCATTTTGTAATACTCATTCTATTTTTTTATATAATACTTTTTACTTTAAATTATTATTAACTTTTCTGAAATATCGCTAGAGTAATAGATTAATCATTAATTAAATAGATCAATTTGTAAATTTTTTAAATTATTTATTTTAACTATATTTTCTTCTAAGATTGTTTAAATAATAAGAAGGTTCTGTCTGGGTTTCTTGGACTGAAAAGCCAGACTAGAGGACATGTAATAACATACATGAGCCTCAATGAACCTCATTTTGTTGTTGTCCTAGCCTGAACATGTGAATGAAAGAGTTATACGACCCAGACTATGACGATTGATTAAGACGACAATTTTTTTTCTCATAGTTGATAGATGTTTTTTTCCTCCTATGGTCTTCTTTTATATTGGTATGTGATAAGAAGATCACAAGAATACCTAATGAAATTATTATTTATCATTTGTGAAAATGTCTATTTGTATAAATTATAGTAAAATACTATGAATAATATTTTCTATTTATCTTTCCTAGAATATAGATTAAATAATTAAAAAAAATAGAAATAATATAGACACAAATAATTATTTCCCAAATAGATTACCTAATTTTGCTGTTGCTATGATATCGGAAGTATGAACATTGTTTACAATGCTAACCCTAATTTAGAAACAATAACTTGTTTTATTTTCTCAGTAATAAAAGTCATAGCCCTCCCCATCAGTAGTAAGAGCAAATTTAGAAGGCTATAGTATGTATATGGTCTCTTTATCTATTGGATATGATACTTGCCAATGATATAATATATAATACTTGAAGATAAATTAATTTTCATAGCCAAGTACTCATAACATCTGATTATGTTCATTACAGTTACATGAATTGATATTAAAAAATTTTCTTCATTGTGTATCATATTGCTTAAAAAGATAAAATAAATTACAAATATTTTAGGAACTAAACATTATTTGAAAAAAGTTTACTTCTTTAAGAATAAAGAACTAACAATTATTCCTACCAAAGTAAAAGATCCAATGATTGCAGCAATAAATACAGTATCTGCTATTGATGCTAAAGGTTGCCCTACAACTGCTACAAATATCGAATATACAAGAATAATAAATCCAATCAAAGCAAATAGGCCAAAAATTATTGATTTAATAGCAAACGATGATCCTTTTTCTTCACCTCCTGTTTCTCCTATAAATTCTGACATTTTTCCAAATATTTTATCCTTAATAGATTCACTTTTTCCTTGTCTTTTATAATTATCAGAATTTCTAGATAAATTTTCAGCCATTTCAAATATTATTCTATTTAATAATATAAAAACAATTTTTTAAATTATTTCTAAAAATAAACTTTTTAGTAAAACCTATAGTCTTCTGGTATGTGATTTTATGTGAATATAGATTTAGAAGGTATGATAGTACTTGATTGATTTTGGATTGCCTTATAAGATTGGATCTGACTGGTATAAAAAAGGTTAGCATATTATATAATACTTGAAGATAATTTGTTTTTAATTATCATAGCCTTAACTGACTATATTATTTGAGTTTATAGGATTTTTGATTCATTATTATATTTAGATGATTGGTTTATTTTCTCTTTAACAGAATCTGATTGTTCATTCCATGAATGGATATTCTCATCAGTTTTTTCCTTATACAACCATTTGATTGAATTCACCATATGATCTTTAATTTGGGTCATATTTTTTTCATCTAATTTATCTGGTGGATAACTAAATTCAAAGATAATAGATTTTCCATCTCGTATGAGGTTTATTATTTCTACATTAAATATTACATCAAGTAAATTCTCAAAATGTGTTATTCTTTTATAAGAAAATACACCTGCTTTTTCTCCATCAATTGTATACTTTTCCATATTAGGTTTTTCAATTATTTCATAGTCCCTATCCTTGTCAGAAGATCAAGAACATATACAGCCAATACTCTAGTCATTACATCTAAATTATCATAAGAAGATTTACCAGTACTATCAAACCTAAAATGTGTTCTCCAGAGATATTCTCCAAGTGGAAATGCTTCAAGTTTAGGTTAAGATAAAAATAATCCTCCATAAATCGTTTTTCCTCCCAATTTGATGGATATTCCAACCTAATACCAATTGCCTCATTTACAAATTTCTTCCATTGAACAGTAGCAGAATTTGAATTTGAATAACAAGAAATGACAATACTAGAATGTCTTAGTTGTGGCTTCAAGTTTCGAAGCAAGGAAGTAAAACTGGCAAATATAGAAATTACAAAAGAATATTTTAGAATAAAATGGAATTGTCTGAAATGCAATACAGAAGGATTAACATTGTTTATCAATAATAAAAACAACAAAAATAATGATAAGAAATGAATTCTAAATAAACTATAGTCCAAAGATATTTAGTCTAAAAATGATAGAACAGAGTGATAAAAAATGATGATATTAACCGACATTGTTTTTGTTGATTACAGATTTGATATCACTATATCCAGTTAGCAGGCTAGTAAAATATCGAGATAGAAAAAAAGGAAGAGATTAATTAATAACAAGAAATGTTCTACTACTACTAGAAGAATGTTCTGTAACTGTTTGTTCTACGGTTTTTATAGTCTGTGGAACAGATTGTTCCATAACTTTGTTCTTTTCTTTATACTTTGTTAATTAGTCATGTCATGACTATTTAGACTCTTAATGAGAGCCTTTTAAAAACTAAAAAACTACAATATCTTTTAATTATGTTCACTATATTAAATAGTATAAAATATGAATGATAATATTCCTGATATTTCTATTGAGAATGTTTCACAGGATTTAGATGATCATTTTAAGATTTTTAGAAAATATGCTGTTGAAGTAGATTATAACTTAATTGGGTATTGTAATTTTTGTAATACAAGAATAGATGAATTTGGTTACTGTGCCTGTAGTGGTGGACAACCAGATTGATATCTATTCATAGTAAAATTATTGATTAAAAGAAGAATCTTCTTTCTCGTCTTCTTTCAATATTAAACCATATTTCTTTTGATAATATGGATCTTCCACGATTTAAGATATTTAATACTAAAAAATCATTTTATATTATAAACAAAAAAATTTATGTTTGTGTAGATTTGTTGTTTTTTATATTCTTCTACTATCTAATCAAGGATTAATTAATGGCATTTATTGGACAACTCCCATAAGAGATCATTAAACATTGTATCAATATGGTCAATTTTAACATCCATACCATCAAGTGAGGGCTTCTGAAGTATGATTGGTTTCTATCAATTGTTTAACATCATCGATATTATTTCCTAATTGGGAATGAGTAAATCTCATATGACTCATCATTTGTTCTGAAGCACTTGTTTGAGCAAATAATACTACTGATAATGATGGAGGAATAACAAAAAGAATTCCAATCAATGACAGAAGAAGTACAATATTAATTGTCTTCATAGTATTATTATGCAAATTAATCTTTTAAACATTTATGACATTCTTTTATTTATTATTTTATTCCCGACCTTCTTCTTATTCTTCAGAACTAAACGAATCAAAATTTCCTATTTGGATCATATTCTTAGTTGGTAGTAGATTCAAAGTCATTGTTGTTGACTTTACTTTTAGATCTAATATTTTTCTAGAAAATATTGTCTCTTTATAAGATTGTTGTTGTCATAGTGTCCCTCTCTCCCTCAAGGGTGTTATACTCATTATATTCTACTATCATTAACTTTTGCTAAAATAATGGGTCGAACAATACCATTATTTAGGATTGCGGCTATAATTGAAGAAAATGAATGGAAATTATTTAGAAAATATTTGAATAAAAAAGGTGACAAAAAAGCATTTGACGATATGTTTTCAATAGCAAAATTATATAACTCTGCTTGTTCTTATGCTGTAAATCCTATTAGGATATATCCTATAATGATGTCAATAGTTTTACACCATTACAAGATTTTAAAAGAAAAAAATTTTGTAAAGTCTTTTTATTCTACTAATTTCAATAATGTAAATAATAATGAAAATACAACTTTAAAAAGAGAAATAGACAAATGGAATAACTTTTCTTCTGTTTTAAGAAAACAAAATCGAGAATTATTTAATGAAATGTTACAATCATCATATACCAAATATTCAGATGCAATAAATGCTAAAGGTGAAGAGAATTCTACAGCATCATTGATAATTTCCTTGTTGTTAGAACAATATAAGATGATGATTTCATTTTCCCTTGATATACAGTGATCTATTCTTTTATCAATTTCCTATTGAAATTGTAAAAAATATGAAGAACCCATTAAAAGTAAAAATTGAAGAGATATTTAAATAATAACAATAATTCCAAAAAGGAAAATTATATAAATTAAAACTTAGGTACAACAATAAGAAAATATCTAAAACAAAGGAATTTAAAAATATTCCAATCAATAAAATAATTCAACCCAATTGGGATATTAGAAGAGACACAAAAGGTGATAGTGACGATTCAGATAATAACAATTTTGCTGCTTAGTCCAAACTATAAAAAATGATGATGTAATTCCGCCAATAACGGTATCAAAAACCACTACATCTGACCATTATGAAATAGTTGTAAGTCGTAGAAGGTTCAAAGCATGTAAGATGCTTGGATTAAAGGAAATTCCAGCAGTCATTATTAGATCTGAAACTACTACTATTGAGGATAATAAAGGTGAAAAGCAAAGGATAGCACTTATGGAGAACTTACATCGTAAAGATTTATCTGATATTGAAAAGGCAGAAGGAATTCTGTCAGTTTATACTAATGCTGGATATCGACCTGATAATGTTATTCGTATGATAAAATCTCTAGATAATAGAGGTTATCAGTCTGGTACTACTACTGATAGAAACCTTATTTTATCATCATTAGGTAAGCGTTACCTAAATGAAACAGATACAAATAATTCTAAAAATGAGCCTGCCATTAGTGAAAAATTTTTAGATATTGTAGATTCAATAGGATGTGCTCCAAACACTCAATACAAATATCTCCAAATTGTTGTTAAACTTGAACCATCGATATTGAAAAAGGCTGAGGATAAAGGCTTAAGTCTCAATAAGAAAAATATGTTAATTAATAAAGTATTAAACAAACATCCTAGAATTCAAAAACAAATAATAGATGAAATAGCATACAAACCTGAAAAAGAAGCAAGAATAAAAGTAAATCAAGCAATTAGTGACTTAGAAAAAGAAGCAATAGTTCAAGATGAGGCTAACAATTACTTATATAATTATGGTAAAAGGGAAAAGGTGACAGAAAAAATGGTTGATGATACAAAAGCAGCATTGCGATTCCTAGAAATATCTAGAAAAATAAAAGAGTTGATGTACCTATTAACAGGTCACGGATTAACATAAGGTGATGTAGTAAAATATGAACCCATTCATGTAGACAATACACAAGACTATAGAAGCAAAATAGTAAGAGGATTAACAGTTAATGAAGTGGCAATAATTGAGGATGATTTTGAAGTACTACGTGACGCAATGTCCAGCATGTTGGACATATTAGATCAAGAAGGAGCAAGACCAGAGGAATGAGTTTTACATAAATAGAAGTATCAAAACGCTTTGAAAAGAAAAATGAGGAAGTCAGAGCATATTACGTAAATTATTGGGAAATAGATTTATTATAGATAATATTCTGGGCCTAATAAAGATGCATATTTACTTCGGGCCCGGAGGAGTGAACATTGTTTACAATACTAGCCCAACTAAAAATATATTGAATTATATAAATTTGTAAAAGCCATAGACCTCTATTTAGGAGCAAATTTAGAAGGCTATGGTATTATTATGCTATATAGTATGTGTCTAATCTATCCTTCTGTCTTTCTTTGGACTTTACGACAAGATATGATATTGGGTACAGAAAACCGTTATACATATTAGATAATGCTTGAAGACAATTTTAGTATTATCGTAATCTGGAATAATCTTAAGTATTATTTATTAATTTATGAATTAGAGAGATTATAACTTTATCACATA
>CAWIYT010000306.1:0-6632 GCA_963840085.1 uncultured Nitrososphaerales archaeon | reverse complement strand
CTTATATTTTTTTGTTATTTCAATTTATTTGTTTAAAAAGAGTGAAAAGGAAAGATAATTGGCTTAAAATCTTTTATTATTTTTAATTTATATTCTCTCTGAAAATTTGTTGTAGACTGATAGAAAAGTTAAGAGTGATATGATAAAATTTGTTATTAAATCTAAAAATAGAGTTGTGAAATATTAATTATTTTAAAACTATCAAATATAATTGCTATATCAAAAAAAAATTTTAAATTTTTAAAATAAACAATTCATTATTGAATGTTAAGCTGTAAAGACTGATACTTTAATATATCAAATTTTCACTATTTCTGACTAGTAAATAAATTTTTTTTATAATCGGGTACAAATTGTTTCAAATAACTCAGAATTGATGAGAAAGTTATTCAATACAAGTAATCAATTTAGGAAGGAAGAAGTCTTTATTTTGTATTTCTTTCTTTTCTTATTTCTCGTATTACAAAGTCTATATACCTTTTTAATTCCTTTTCATCAAATTCTATTGGAGCATTTGTTACTCTTTCTAAACTATCTTTGCGTAGTGTAACTTCAGTGACAATTCTTTCAATTTCTTTCTTCATTTCTGCTTGTCCTATTAATCCTAACAACCTTGGTTCTGAGGCATATTTGTATATAGATTTACGCAATCTGTCATTAGCTGAAACAAGTACTGCTGAATTATAAATTCCTGACAACATCAAAAATGCTCCTATAATTAAAACTGTAATAGTCACAAGTCCAAATGGAGGATAGGGAGCAAGACTTTGGACCAATGCCTGATTTGCACCAAATATTAAAAGAATACCCCATCCAGAAATAACCATGTATGATTTTATATTTTTTTCATAACCCATGATCTTGGATATGTTCCAGAATACAACTGCAAAAGTCAATCCTCCAATTGGTTTACTTAATGATAGAAACGTTGTTAATATAATAGAAACAGTAATCGGATCAATTGTTAAATACGAAATCAATATATTTGCAAAGATAAATTGGTAAACGTAATTTATCAAAAAATACACAAGTGGTATAGATAATAATATCCAATATAATATAGCATTAATTAGCTTCTCTCTATAATAATTCATTAATAAGGCTGTTGTAATCCATATGCTAATAAATGACAAAATAGAAGATGCCTTGTATACATTATCTAAAAATACGTATTTACCGACAGATATGTCTACGGTTCCTCCTACAAATTTTCGTATTTCATCAGGTCTATCAATTAACTTGACAACTGTAATAGTAGCTGTCATCACTAAATTAAACGCTATCAATAACATTGATATAAAATAAAGAAAAATTATTTTATTATGATTTGACTTGTACCATGAAATAAATAACATCGATAGCCTTATTATAAAACCTGTAGCTGTCACATAACTTGTTATAATGATTAAAATTGATATTGATACCTTGTAATATTTATTATAGAATTGTTGAAAGGTCAACAATACCATCAAAGTTACTATTACAAGTAACGAAATTAAAGAAATTCTATATAACAGATTAACGTTTAATGTTCTTTTTAATCGGTGTCTTTTAAATAAGCTGTATAAATATTTTATTACGATAAATTCTAATACTAAACAGATAGAAGTATTTATGGAAAATAATAAAAACTTTGTTTGGTCAGAAATAAAAGATTTATCAATGAGATCATAAACCTTAACAATAGAAGTATCAATTAATACCGTAACAATCAGAGCAATCATGACAAAGAAAAATCTTTTGGAGCTAAAAGATTTTTCATGTTGTTTAGGCAAATTTGATTTAATAAACAAGGAGCCTAAACATAATCTTTTTGTATTAGTAGTTTTTTTTAGTTATAGATTGAAAATAATTTTTTCCATTGCAATTTCTGTTATGTTATTGTCATTATTATCCTTGATGTCATTTGCTGCAGGTGAGAATTCAGTTAATATTTTTCCTCCAGAAAGCAAACCGTACGGTTTGTCTTATGAACAACATGTTAAGAACTTTTGGAAATGGATAATAGCTATACCACAAGATAAGAATCCATGGGGTGATGAAACAGGAGAAAACTGCGATATTGGGCAATTAGAAACAAATTCATCAGTTTTTTATCTAAGTAGTAATGGTGGTGGTAAATCTGATAGGACATGTAAAGTGCCAGCTGGGAAGGGTTTATTTATACCAGTTTCACCATTTGAGATTTCTGACAAGGAAGCTCCAAATAGATCGGTAGAAGATTTACACAAAATTGCAAAGAAGGATCAAGATAGTGTTACAAGTTTGTATCTCAAAATGGATGATAAAGAATATAGCCGTCAAGATCTTGAAAAGTATAGAACACCTACAGAGGATTTCGAAGTGGTCTTTCCAAATAATGCAATTTTTGGAGCAACTGAAGGTGCTTCCAAGGTTGTAGCTGATGGCTATTACGTAATAACAGAACCACTTAAAAAAGGCAATTACACTATTTTGTACAAATCAAGTTTGATATGTCCCGGAACAGAATGTATAGAGCCTAATTTTGCACAAGATATAAAGTATAATCTGATTGTAGAGTAGTGACAACAACTATCTACATGCTTTTCAAGCCAAGCCATTTGCTCCTTTTTTATATAGTCAAAATAGAAAAGAACCTTCAAGAATACCTCATTTTTCTAAATCTTCATTTCATAGTCTAGGAGATTATATCAGTGTTTTATTTATAGCGATTAATGCAAAGCTTATTCTAAAATGTAATCTTGTCTCTATTGTATTGGTTATCTCTCTCAATACAGTAATAGTTTTTAAAATCAAATAATATTTGTAATATGTTTAAATCAATCAAACAGAATATTCTATATAGATCTCATAATATTATATAGGATAAATTTTTTTTCCTTTGGTTGTTAATATAATATAAGAGACATGAAAAACGACTACCGAATTGATCGTATTACAATTCCTATTGGATTGAAAGACGTATTAAATAATGCAGGTTTTACAATTGAATCTATTCTTAACAATGATCCATCCAAGATAGCACAAGATTTGGGAATTGATGAATATGTAGGACAAATAATATTTAAAGAGACAAAAAGAAAATTTGAGAATCTTTAAAAGTCTTTTTGAATAATATTGTTATTTTAAATAATTGAATAAGTAATTTTAAGAATTTACAATAAATAGAATATATATATATTCCATTTCTAATTTAATTAATAAAATTAATTTTCTAAATTCAAAGTATTTATTATAGAAGATCTTTCAAATCTTTTATTATCTAAATATAAATAAATGAAATAAAATAAAATATTATCTATAAGTTTAGTTATTTTATATATATATTTGTTGATTTAGTTGAAAATATCATATTTTAATAGTACATATTCCAACAATCTAATATAGATATTAAAATAAGCTTAATATATCTAAACCATGGATACATAAACAAGACAAGTTACTAATTTACTACTATTTTCAAAAGGACATAGCAAAACTATTTATACATATATATTTATAAAATAAATTAAATTGAAATTATTCTAGATTATGATCGATATTTTTTTATTAGTAAATAAATTTCCAATAACATATATTTCTATTATATCTATCTTGCAATTTGACTCTATATGTCCAAATATTTAAACATAAATTAATAAATGGATATATCTATATAATTAGCAATGAAGAAATAATATATTAACATAACTGTTATGATCATGATTTTATTTCATAATTATTCTCTTATTACAATTTTACATATCGACTCCTAATGTTCCTGCATTTCCCCAATTTTCTTTTGAGACTTCATAAATTAATATTCTCATATTTTCTTCTTTTGAATTTAAAATACGAGCTGTTTCCTTCGTTAAAACCCTTACCAATTCTCTCTTTTGTTCAACCGTTCTTCCTTCACTCATTGTTATTTGTATTACAGGCATGTTATTAGTGATTAGATTTCTATAACATTAATTTTATGGAAATTTTTATATTACTTAAAATAAAAAAATTAAAAATTAAGAATTAGATAGAAAATACTTTCAAAACAGTTTTATTATAATATTAACTTTATTAATAAATTGAAGAAATATAGCTTTTTAAGATATACTTCCATTTTTACCATTTCCCTTTTTCTTGTTTCATTCTCTATGATTGATCAAATATCTCGTGTCTTTGCCCACAGTTTTACTACTGATGATGTATCTTATTTTATAGGTCTTGATAAAAGAACCAAAGTAGAATTAGAACTTGCATATAAAAACTATCCTTCAAATATTACACTATCTATGGATCATAGCGATAATGCTGCGACCTTAGTGTATGATATTTATTATGCTGATGATGATGTTGTAGATGATAATGATTTTATTAAAAGATATGACAAATCGATAGGTTCTTCTAATTCAACAACATATGCATTAGTAGTAGCTGACCTTTTAGATGCTGTTTTAAAGGGATATGCTGACGCATTAACAATAGATACCGACCTTACAAATATGTCTAATTTGATGCTATTAGATGAAATGAAAAAAAACCTTACAAAGCAATCTAGTTCTAATAATCCTTCTTCAATGAGTTCTAACAATGATGATAATGATGAAGAATCAGAATCAGAGCCTTCCAAACTATTCTCAAAAAATAATCCAATATTTAATTATGCTGATTATGAAACAGCAAAGGCATTAATTGTTGAAATTAAAGATATATTCCAAAAACATTTAAAACCATCTAGTAATGTTACAAATCAGTCTGTAGATGTTATTTTAAAATTAGAAAAAGATCTTGAAAAACTAGCTGACCTAATTAATAATAATGACATACCGGCAGAAGTAATGGAATTGGTTCATTTACAAATACATCCCTCTTTGCAAACAGGATTTGGATTACAAACAAAGATTAACATGGACGGACAAATGGACATGAATGGACAAATGGACATGGATGAATAATAAAAATTAGAATAAATGTAAATAATGGTATTCTAATACATTGAACCTTTCTATTTTTGTTTCCCTAGAAAATAAATTAATTATAAAATACATTAAATATTAAAATAAAAATGCTTTTAGTAGAGTAGTCAGTTGATATTAAGGAACATTTATTTTTAGACAAATTTTACCATATCTTATTACTATTGATAAGAAAATCCTGGATTGTTTTTTTATTTGCAATTATTTTATCATTTGAATCAATTCTAATTGAATATCTTACATTATTATTAGGAATTTCTCCATTATCTATATCTGCATTTAGTATTGCTATATCCGGTATTCTTTTATTAATTGTTTTAAATTTTGTTAATAAAAGAAAAACTCCTCTATTGCATTCAATCAAAGACTTTATTCCTGCTTCTCTTTTTCTTTCCGCAGGGATATTTACTTGGTATGATGCAGTAAGTAGAGTAGGTGCATCTAAAGAAAGCTTATTAGCAGGACCAATCGAAATTATAACAGTCTTATTATTATCTAGAATATTCCTTTATGAGAGATTAAATAAAAAACAATTGTTAGGAATTGCTATAGCATTGGTAGGATTTGTAATTGTAATACTAAGTGATCATAATATTGATAATAATGGAATTATAAATATTGCTCTAATTGAATTTGAGTCACTAAATTTTTCTATTTCACTTGGTGATGTTGAGGCAATTATTTGTGCAATATCCTTTGCATTGGCAGTATTCTTTTTTGCAAAATTATCATCAAAATATTCTCCATTAGAAATTTCAGGAATGTGCTTGCTATTAGCTGGATTTATTTTGATTATTGTGATGTTTATCTTTACCGCTGAGATGTCTATTAATATGATTACATCTTATTGGTATATATTTATTATATTTTCATTGTTACCTTTAACAGGAACTATACTTTATGTAGAAGGTATAAAAAGAATAGGAGCTTCCTTAACATCAACAATAGCATCTTCTAGAATTCTGTTAACATTAATTTTTCAAATACTACTAACACAGCTGGGAATCAGAAATACTTTACCTGACAATATATTTTTAGCATTAATGGGAGGAATACTAGGAATCACTGGCATAATTATAATACATACACATTTTTATTTTTCAAAACCTATCAAATAATTAATGATAATTTGTTTTTGCAATATTCAATTTTTATATATAAATATTTGAATACTGTAAGAGATTAGAAAGAATGGATATTGCTAAGATAAATTTTAAATAACTTTTTTATCAATGGTATTGGTATAGAAATTACTAGTTATGTTAATAATAATAAGCCATAATTAAGTTCTTGAATTCTTATACAACGAATTATTAATAATTGCAAGTATTTTACAAAAATTTGTCTTCAAAAGAAAAATATTATTTAAAATTTATTAATAAGGGACCTTTTTTTTATTGATCCTTATTCTTTTAAGCATTTTATAGCTTTTATAGAATTAGTTAGATTTGAAAAATTAGACTAAATATTTAACTCAATCTATAGAATTATGGAAAAGTAAATTCTCAATGTATTTGATTGATTGATGGTATTTAAATATAGAAATTTACATTTAGGATAAAGTGCAATTAAATTATTACAATCAAAATTAAATTTTTTATAACAATTTCTTTCCACTAGAATAATAAATTTTTAAATTTCTAATTTAGTTTATTGTAAAAATAAAAATTACAAAAAATATTAAAATATATATAAATA
>CAWIYT010000305.1:0-32879 GCA_963840085.1 uncultured Nitrososphaerales archaeon | reverse complement strand
TAAAAAATTATACAATTTTATTTTTATAGAGGTAGTAGTCAATATTTCGTTATTGGATAATAATAATAATAATAAATCACATATATTTCAAAATATCAAAGATAAAATAACAGATTCACAATCAATTTGTTTTTCTAACAGGAGAAGGAATATCCAAAGAAAGTGGGATACCTACTTTTCGTGGATCTGAGGGGTTATGGAGAAAATATGATCCTATGAAACTTGCATCCATCTCTGGATTTTATAAGATCCAAAATTAGTTTGGGAATTTTATAAAGATAGACAAGAATTAATATACAATTGCAGTCCCAATCTAGGTCATGTGTCTATTTCAAATTTTGAAAAAATGAAAAGAATCATCATATGTATTAACACAGAATATTGATGGATTGCATGAAAAAGCAGGCAGTAAAAATATTATTGAATTACATGGAAACATATTAAAAGTTGAATGTACAGTATGTAAATTCAAAGAAAAATAACCAGAAAATAGAAGAACCCTCTTCCACCAATTATAAGATATGTAAAAATATTTTAAGACCATCTGTTATTTTATTTGGAGAGCCACTTAATCAGGAAGTATGGGCAAAAGCTGAACAAATATCTAATAATTGTGATGTAATGTTTATAGTAGGAACATCATTGAATGTAGGACCAGTTAATCAATTGCCTCTTTATGCTAAAAGAAATGGGACTTATTTTGATTGAAGTTAATCCTGAACCTACTATATTTACTGAAATCATGGATTATTCTGTACAAGGTAGTGCAACAGAAATGTTACCACAATTATTGGAAATTGCACAAAAATAAAGAAATATAAAAAAATAATAATATGCGTATGTTCTTATTTAATAATTTTTTTAAATTTTTTCTTTAATAAATTTATTGTATTATTTTATTAAAAAAGTTAGCAATTCTTTATTTTTATATTTTTATTAAATATATATTCATTTATGGCAAATAGTCTAATTGATGAAATTAGGATATCAAATAATAAAGTTATTCGTTTAATCAACGGTGATATAACTGAACAAAATGTTGATGTTGTAGTCAACCCTGCCAACTCCTTTTTAAAACATGGTGGAGGTGTTGCAGGTGCTATTGTTAGAAAAGGAGGCAATATAATTCAAATAGAAAGCGATAGAATAGGTTTTGTTCCTGTAGGTTCATCAGTCCTTACAGACGTCCTGGAAAATTGCCTTGTAGTGCAATTATACATACTGTTGGGCCAAAGATGGGAGAAGGTAATGAAGATTTCAAACTTTCTAAATCAATTAATAGTTCTCTTTCTTTAGTTTCTGAGAAGGGTTATACGAGTATTTCAATTCCTGCAATAAGTTCAGGAATATTTGGTTTTCCCAAAGATAGATGTGCTGATATTCTTTTAGATGAATCAATCAAGTTTTTGACAAATAACAATACAACTCTTCAACTAGTCGAATTTTGTATAATGGATGATGAAACACTTTTTCATTTTAAAATGAAATTTAAAAAACTAAAGCAAGAAAAATTTCTAAATAATATTCACTGATAATATACATATATTATTCATCTACTCCATAAAGCATTCATTATTATTATGCTTGGATGAACTTTTAGATGTATAGAGGGGATGATGTCTCCAATAGAGTTTTCACTTCAAGTTATATTAGTCTCTACTTCTGGAGTCTTGTCTCCTGGCCCTCTTTTTTTTATTAATCTTCTATATGGAAGTAGATATGGATTCTTTGTAGGATTAAAAATAGCGTCAGGGCATGCCATAATAGAATTTCCTTTAATAATTGTCTTGTCATATGGTTTGTATATATTTTCATCTCTTTATGTCTCAGATGCAATCTTCAAGTTTATAGGAACAATAGGAGGAATTTTCATCTTGATTTTTTCAATTTTACAAATAAATTCTATTCTAAGAGACAAAAAATCTACTACCAAGTCTAAAGGAATTACTAATACAAAGTTCAATATTAGAAATCCAATATTGGCAGGATTTATTTTTACTATACTCAATCCTTTCTTTCTTGTATGGTGGTTCACTATAGGTTCTAAAATGATTTCCGATTCTATAATTAATTTTGGAATAATTGAGGGAACATCAATAGTCTTCTTTTCTCACATTTGGATGGATTATTTTTGGCTATGGTTTACATCCTTTATGATCAATAAAGGAAAATCTGTTATTAAAGAAAAAGTCTATAAAATCTTTGTATTTGCAATAAGTGTTATTCTTGGAATTTATGGGGTATATTTGTTATTTATAAGTTTAGCTACATATCTATGATAATAAAATAGTCTAATATATTTTTTATAGGTAATTCCTTTATCAATAAATAAAATTTTTGTCTATCTATTTTTTATAGATATTTTATATTTCATATCTTTTAAACTTTAAGCAGTATACATAAATTACAATTACTATATGTTTATTGAATTATTATTATATTAACAAATTTGTATTTATGCTATGAATAATAAAATTATAAGTATACTTTTACTATGTTATATATATTATTAATGATATAATTTCAATTATCTTAAATGAGTTTTAAATATGAATTTTCAGGAATTTCAATATCTTTAAATTCATTTGGAGAAATAATTTTTGCCAAAATTTCTATTCCAGTTATTGTTCGTGGTCCCGGTTTACTAAAATATGATCCTGCATCCACTACATATAATTCATTATTTTTAATTGCTCTTAAATTGTTCCATTCTTGATTTTCATTTAAATGTAGTAGTTTTTTGTATTCTTTTATTGTTCTATCTATGTTAAATCCACATGGCATGAGAATTATTTTATCAGGATCAAATTTCTTTATTTCTTCTAGTGAAGTTCTTCTTGATTGTTCTTTAGATTTGCTTAGACCATTTATACCTCCTGCAATCTCCACCATTTCAGGAACCCAATGGCCTGCAGTAAAAAATGGGTCTATCCATTCTAGACATAAAATTTTAGGTAAATGCTTTTTGTTATTTAATTCTGTATTTTTTTTAATTCTTTTTATTTTCGCTTCAAGTAATCTGACTACATTTTGTCCTTCTTTGATTTTTCCAATATTGGTTGCAATTTCAGTAATATTGTCTAAAATATCAGATATATTACGAGGATCCAAAATGATTACTTTAGGATTGTATCCTAATATTGATATAGCATGTTTTATTTCTTTTGTGAATGGTGAACATACTTCACATATTCCTTGTGCTACAATAATATCTGGTTTTAATTCCTTTAATATTTCATCATTTACAATATATATATCCTTTCCACTACTAAAAAGTTCTACAATCTTATCATCAATTTCTTTACTGGACATAGTTGATGCATCAAATGATGAATTTATTACTCTTGGTTTTGATTTAGCAGCTTCTGGATAATTACATTCATGAGTTACACCTATAATTTGAGAACCTGCTCCTATTTCATAAAGTATTTCTGTAGCACTAGGTAAAAAAGATATTATAATAATAGTTATAATGAGAAATCAAAATATTTATTTTATTAAAAAAAATATTGTGATAAATAAAATCTTCTTTGTTCTTGATTATCTACACTTTAACAAAAAAATTGTAATTTCTCACATTATTATTTAATTGTTAATCGATTAAATAAATAATATCTTAATGTTTAAAATTAATGTATCCCTATTGTATTTTTTCACTAAAATTAAAATATAAGTATTTCATTGTATTAATAATGATAAATCAAATAATTATTTACCAGATTCTACCCTACCATTAATTTGTATCTCATATCTTGAGCAAATGTAATATCCAAACACTCTGCTATATCACAGAAAATACTTCCTTTGTACACTATATCATATACCCCTTTTTTAAGCGATTCAGTTATAATGTAGAACCCATCCGCTACACCTTTAGAAGAACCAGCAGACACACCATAAATAGCATTATCAGGAAATACTACCTCAAATACTCCTGCATGTATTCTATATTGTTTCTGTGTAGAATTTTTCGCATTTGCAATACCATCTGCATATTTCTCATCAAGTATTTTTTTTCCATTTATTTCTACAGCTAAACTTGTAACATGATGCCGATTTATTTTAGCAAGCCTACTCAGTTCTTCAGGTGGTACATTAGGGAACTTCTTTATCAGAGAATTCTAATAAAACTGGAATAAGGATACCCTTACCAGCAGGAACTTTGGACTCCCTCTCATGGGGTGCCTCCTCCACCCCCACTAAGATAAAATACTGATGAATTGGAATTGATTTGACCATTAGCACACTTTTCTCTGTCTTATCTTGAAATGGGCCTATATTTATGGGCAAGTATAATACCCATTTCCAATAATTTTTAGCATGTTCCTCATAGGATAAACCAAATGGCTTAGCATCTGGGAGGAAAGATTTTAACTGAATTAACAGTCTGCTGCTGCTGTCCATTAATAGTCATAACAGAGAATATCAACAAAAATGATAATATCAAAGCTAATTGTTTCATCATTGATTAAAATATTTATCTTATACAAAAGGATTATGTTTGACTATAATTTAAATACAGTATATTGCTAAAAGGTATCTTTTCAATCAAAAAAGGATTACTCTTCTAGTAATAGGTTTGGTTATTACCTTATTGGTAGATACTTCAATAATCAAAGTTTACTATTTTGATTGATAAATATTTTATTTCTATTAAAGAAAAGATATTGCTTTTTTCTTTAAATAGCTCTCATGTCTCTAATTCTTCAATTCATCATAATCAACCACATTAGAACATACTTTGAAGGAAGATTTCCTTGAAGAAAATGTAAAACTTTTTCAATTTTTTCAGAACACGAATTGTTTGTCAAGCATATTAATTGGATTAATCATACTTCATATGGTATCTTTTCCATTATTACAATAAAATCTATTATTGATAATGATCAGTGTCAATTATCTAATAGCATCTGTATTGTTATAACTCTCACTCTCTTGTTCATTGCATGGTTCACAAAAGCAAGACGTAATTTGACACTCTCATTATATTTATTACGATAGCATTAATATCTTTAATTTAATTATGACTTCAATCCACACATTTATAAAAATAAATGATAGACCAGATAATACGAGAATCCGAGGTGGTTCAGAGATATAGCATATGGAACATATGTTCATAGAGAATTGCGTAAAATTTCTTCTAACTTTGTCATTTATTTTTATGTGGATTTCATCGATATTCTGAGCAAGTAATTAGAAAGAAATCCCATACGAACAATAGCATTATGGATAGAATCTCAATTCCATTGTTTTATTCTTTAATTTAATACAATTCTAGCCAAATAATCTTTCGTACTCCGCCTTGATCATTCAACTGTTGATTCATCTCTGCTTCGATATTTCTGACAATGTTTCAAACTTTAAGTCAGCCGATAGTGGGATCAATATTGGAATCCGATTCTGGAATATTCCAGAATTATCAGCTATGAAGGGATCAAAACATTCACGGTAATTCGGAATAGGTGTCCTCTTGATATCAGGTGCTAATCAGGTTATGCATCTTCTAATTCCTGACCTCCTTTTGGCCTTACAACAATAACCATGCTTCCCAATAGACCTGTTGGGCATATATAATTCTGAGCTACACTTGTTTCAGAAAATATCAATTTACGTAAATCCATATATAAAATAACACGAGAATCTAAATTACTGGATCTGAATAGACAAGCAGAAATGGAGAAAGAGATTCAAAAGACCATTAATAGAATTGTTAAAGATAAAGATGTCTAAGAGAAATCCAAGTGTGAAACTAGAATTAGACGAAATAGAATTAAAAAAGTATATAGATGAAGTAATAAGAGAATCAAAGAAAAAGTAAACAAAAGTAGTTTATATACTTTTTCTGTTTCTAATTATGAATTATAAGTTTCTATTTATAAAATAATAATTTAGATTAGACAGATATTTAAAAATTGAATAATTAATTTAAATTATTGATCAATAATAAAATTGGAGCAAAATTTTTATTGTATTGTCGCGCTATCTTCTTTCACTAAAATATAATAAGGCTTGGCGTCATGGAAGTCTGGTCCATGTACCACACCTGTTATCTCCCATACTGAATCATTTCCATAATATTTGTTTATTGTTATTCCCCATCGATTCTGAGAGTTGGATCTCCTTTGCCAATCATAAAACATTGATTAAATTTGGATCAAAGAGGCAGGTTCTTTTAATATATATGTGCTATTGAAAGAGAATCATCTTCCAATTAGCAGAAGCATCTGAAGAGCTCAAAAGCAAGATTACTGGAGGAACTTCATTCCATAAAATGCATCCCAAATCTCTTCCATTTTACTTCAAGTCCAATATAGCTCATCAACAGATGGAACATCAAACTCTGAATTGTCTTATCAACTATCCTATTGACTTGCCATAAGAATCCTATTTATCATTATCAAGCCATCCTGTCATAACTCACTATCAATTGGGACCACACCACCATCTTTCTGTCGCATTGTTAGAATCAGAGTACCATGATGGTACAAATTCTTAAATCCATTAACTTCAATATCTTGTACTTCAACCATTGAGATTCTGTGTTTGATATATGCTAATCACTTTTTATCATCTGGAATTGTGTCGTTGAGTTACCTTCGGAAATGTAGCAAAATATATTCACTTCCTTTCGACGATGCTTTCTGCTTCTTCATCATGGAAATATACTGGTTTGATCCATCAAAATCACTAATTCTTCTAAATCAAAGCGTAAAATTAGTGATCCTTGCTTGTTAAATTGTCAGGATCAATATCATAAACATTAGAAGAAACAGACAGATAATTAGGATCACTTCCTAAGTCAGGATAATCCACTAAGACGCTTTGTAATTTGTGCTCATCAATATCATCGCTTTAAAGTCATATAGTCCAGTTGGACAAATTCTTGGAAACAGCTGACCTAACGTAATCAGATCTATCATCATCACGTCTATCTTCATCTTGACCCTGGATATACCAAATGATAACTCATGATTTGGATCATAATTACTCTCTGATCACAACAAAAGGAGGTCAACATTTGGATCAATAAAATTCCATTGTTGACCACCATCCATAGATTGTGATGCAAATTGATTTTGGTAGAACAAATAAATGATGAATTGTATGAGACTATGATCATTCATTAGACACGTATCATTCGAGGAATAGGAAACTAGTTCCTTAGTCAAAATATAATTAGATTTATAAGGCTCAACGATGGTATCATTTAATTCTAATTACTATCATAATCATCTTCCTCAGTTACATTAATTATTGATGGAGAGTATATATCCGATACATTTGCACATCAATTTTATAATCAAATCCATCTTTATTTTTGCAACTAAGATGATTTTCTATTACTTGCAGATGCTAGAAATTGCATTGAATTGCTAAAGAGAAATTTCGTTAAATTGATAGAATCTATTTCTTCTACATTTTCTTTTTGATTCTATGCCATTAACATGTACAGGTATTAATAGTATAATCATAAAAAATATTAATGATACAGATATTATAAGAAAATTTGAGCGCAAATTCAGATCAACAAGTACCAAATCATATAAAGTTGTTGGTATTAAAAATTATGTACAACCGATTTAATAAAAGTGTTAATTTCATATACCTATAATTTTAGATTTATATAACTCGTAAAATTAAAAATATTGATTACAATGATTTATATTCTAGATAAAATTTTTTCTTTTGTCTAAGGTTAAATTACCAAATTAAGTTGTTTATTTATTAATTGAAAATTAAATTATTTATAATTTTACATAATTTAGACACAAGAATGATAGTTGACAAATAGTATACATATTCTAAAAGTTAAAGAAAAGAAAATATTTAGAATCGGATAGTATACTAATGTCCAGCCATTCCATTACTATATTGACCTCCTGCAATTTTTGATGCAATTGGTGTAACTTTGGATTATTTCCTATTAATAATACTTTTAATTCAGTTATATCTTCTATATTGTCTATCTCTTCTGCAACATTTTTCAAATACAATTGAATTATATCCCCTCCTGGATTATCGGCTGGTCTGTTTTTTAAAGCTGTAAGTATAAATCTGTATTTGGTCTGCGTAATTTTCGGCTCAACCTATGGATAATACATTACTATTTCCAGCAACATCAAACATATAATGACCATGTTTATTGAATAAGTTTGATTTGTTATAAGATTGTTATCATCTGTAAAGAACGTACAATTTTTTCGTTTTTTGGCTAATTGCATTATTTGATGCATCCACATCAGTAGCATTTACTTGTGGTAAATGACCCGGAATCAACTACAAAAATTCCTCTCTTTGAGTATTGTTATCATGTGCAGCAACAATTAAAAATTGTGTTCCTAGTGCACACCCAATTTCGTGTAGCTTGTATTAAACCTGCAGTTAAATAGTTTGTCATATTACAATTCTATTACACTATTATTTAAATTTTTTAGATGATATGTTATTTTCATAAATTTATTGATAGAATTTAAGAATATCAAAAGAATTTAACAATAAATGACAATTTTTGAGATTATAGAGCTAACAGCAAAAACAGATTAATCACAATTATAATGAAATAGTGTATTATGTTATTAAAATTTATATAATATAATTTTTGTCCTTTCAACATTTTTGGCACCGAAAAAAAGATTTAAAATTATATTCTATTATTAATTCGTGATGAAATAATATACTTGATATAAATAATTTTTTTTGACTATAATAATAATTTTTTAAAATATCAAATAATTCATCAATACTTATAAAAAATCATAAAAATTTAATTTCTTCAATATAATTTATGAATTACAATTGAGGAAAATATTATAAAACCTATTGTAACTCATGTTCTTATGACTAAAAAGACTTCTTTTTACATCAATATTTCCTTTCAATTCTTAATTTGGAGAATCATTATCTTTTTCACTATCTTTAGAAAATATAAAATAGGTATACTCAATAATAATTTTGGATATTCTCAAAGGAATATTTGCTTTCTTTAGTAATGCTTGACTCTCTTTTTAGATTGACAAAAACTATCAATAGGTAATTTATGTACTTTTTTCTAATGCTATTTTTTTGAATCTCACTTATGTCATATTATTTGTCTATTTATTTTATCTTTAAGTGATTTTACTAATTTTTGTCCCTCTTTGGTTTTTTCTAACATTTTTTGCTATTTCATAAATATTGTCAAATATATCGGATAGACTATGAACATCCGATATAAATACTGAGGATTATAGCCTAATATTGATATAGCACGTTTTATTTCTTTTGTAAATGGCTAACATACTTCACATATTCCTTGTGCAACAATAATGTCAGGTTTTAATTCCTTTAAGATCTATCATTTACAACATATATATCCTTTCCATTGCTAAAAGTTCTACAATTTTATCATCAATTTCTTTAGAAGACATTGTTGATGCATCAAATGATGAATTTATTACTCTTGGCTTTGTTTTTGCCTGTGGAGGATAATTGCATTCATGAGTGACACCAATGATTTGAGAACCTGGCATTTTATAAGTATTTCTGTAGCACTAGGAAAAATGATATTATTCTTTTTCAGCAATCAAAATAATGTGTATTATAGTATGAATAATATCTTTATTTAAGATTTTGGAATAAAGATTCTACTACTATTCTTTCCAATCTCGTAAAATTAGTAGTAAAACTATAGCAAGATAACCATTAAATTAATTGTAGTAGTACTTTCACAGCTATATACAAAAGTTGTAATAAACTTGAATTAATTTTGTTGTATAAATCAGTTTTGAGAGTCATTATTATCATTAGAATTATTAAAATATATAAAAATTATTTTTGGATATTCTAAAGCAATATTCGCCTTCTTTAGTAATATTTGAATCTCTTTTAAATTAGAAGTTAACATGAAGATATGGTTTACGTAAAATTCTCAATACTGTTTTTTGATTCTCAAGTTCTTTTATGTTATTTGTTATTTGTATTTGTTTTTGTTTTAATGATTTAATAACTAATTTTATATTTCTATATTTAGTTAGTTCAGATATAAATAATTGCTTATTTATAATTATATTATTACTATTATCATCATCATTATCATCATTATCGTATTGATTGTAATTTCTTGAATGACAAAATAGAATTAATGACAATATCCTTTTCTGAATTCCTATTCTTAAAGTTGTAATATAGTTCCAATATGTTGTTGAGATGAAAGTGTTTTTCTATTATTGGTTATTTGTGTATTTAAATTAGCAAGCTCATATCTTAAATCTTCTACCTTCTTCTTAAATTTGATAACATTGTCATATTCATTAAAATCATTGAAAAAGTTTTCTATATCTTCTATAAGATTTATATCATTATCTTTTGCAATCTCTATTATTGTATTGTATATAGTTTTTAATTAAGTCCAAATTTGGACTTAATTAAAAACTATATACAATACAATAATAGAGATTGCAAAAGATAATGATATAAATCTTATAGAAGATATAGAAAACTTTTTCAATGATTTTAATGAATATGACAATGTTATCAAATTTAAGAAGAAGGTAGAAGATTTAAGATATGAGCTTGCTAATTTAAATACACAAATAACCAATAATAGAAAAACACTTTCATCTCAACAACATATTGGAACTATATTACAAGAACTTTTAAGAATAGGAATATCAGAAAAGGATATTGTAGATATTAATTCTATTTTGTCATTAGAGAGATTTGATCAATACGATAATGATGATAATGATGATGATAATAGTAATAATATAATTATAAATAAGCAATTATTTATATCTGAACTAACTAAATATAGAAATATAAAATTAGTTATTAAATCATTAAAACAAAAACAAATACAAATAACAAGCACAAAGAACTTGAGAATCAAAAAACAGTATTAGAAAATTACGTAAACCATATCTTCATGTTAACTTCTAATTTAAAAGAGATTCAAATATTACTAAAGAAGGCGAATATTGCTTTAGAATATCCAAAAATAATTTTTATATATTTTAATAATTCTAATGATAATAATGACTCTCAAAACTGATTTATACAACAAAATTAATTCAAGTTTATTACAACTTTGTATTATATAGCTGTGAGGTACTACTACAATTAATTTAATGGTTATCTTGCTATAGTTTTACTACTAATTTTACGAGATTGGAAAGAATAGTAGTAGAATCTTTATTCCAAAATCTTAAATAAAGATATTATTCATACTATAATACACATTATTTTGATTGCTGAAAAAAGAATAATATCATTTTTGCCTAGTGCTACAGAAATACTTTATGAAATAGGAGTAGGTTCTCAAAATCTTTATTGGTGTCACTCATGAATGCAATTATCCTCCACAGGCAAAAACAAAGCCAAGAGTAATAAATTCATCATTTGATGCATCAACAATGTCTTCTAAAGAAATTGATGATAAAATTGTAGAACTTTTTAGCAATGGGGGAAAGGATATATATGTTGTAAATGATAAGATCTTAAAGGAATTAAAACCTGACATTATTGTTGCACAAGGAATATGTGAAGTATGTTCACCATTTACAAAAGAAATAAAACGTGCTATATCAATATTAGGCTATAATCCTCAAGTACTTTATTGGATTCCATAGTCTATCCGATATATTTGACAATATTTATGAAATAGCAAAAAATGTTAGAAAAACCAAAGAGGGACAAAAATTAGTAAAATCACTTAAAGATAAAATAAATAGACAAATAATATGACATAAGTGAGATTCAAAAAAATAGCATTAGAAAATTACATAAATTACCTATTGATAGTTTTTGTCAATCTAAAAAAGAGAGTCAAGCATTACTAAAGAAAGCAAATATTGCTTTAGAATATCCAAAATTATTATTAGTATACCTATTTTATATTTTCTTAAAGATAGTGAAAAAGATAATGATTCTCCAAATTAAGAATTGAAAGGAAATATTGATGTAAAAAGAAGTCTTTTTTATAATAACATCAGTTACAATAGGTTTTATAATATTTTCCTCAATTGTAATTCATAAATTATATTGAAGAAATTAAATTTTTATAATTTTATAAGTATTGATGAATTATTTGATATTTTAAAAAATTATTATTATAGTCAAAAAAAATTATTTATATCAAGTACATTATTTCATCACGAATTAATAATAGAATATAATTTTAAATCTTTTTTTCGGTGCCGAAAAATGTTGAAAGGACAAAAATTATATTATATAAATTTTAATAACATAATACACTATTTCATTATAATTGTGATTAATCTGTTTTGCTGTTAGCTCTATAATCTCAAAAATTGTCATTTATTGTTAAATTCTTTTGATATTCTTAAATTCTATCAATAAATTTATGAAAATAACATATCATCTAAAAAATTTAAATAATAGTGTAATAGAATTGTAATATGACAAACTATTTAACTGCAGGTTTAATACAAGCTACACGAATACAGGATGCACTAGGAACACAATTTTTAATTGTTGCTGCACATGATAACGATCCTGCAAAGAGAGGAATTTTTGTAGTTGATTTGGGTCATTTACCACAAGTAAATGCTACTGATGTGGATGCATTAAATAATGCAATTAGCCAAAAAACGAAAAAATTGGTCTTTACAGATGATAACGATCCTATAACAAATCAAACTTATTTCAATAAACATGGTCATTATATGTTTGATGTTGCTGGAAATAGTAATGTATTATCCATAGGTTGAGCACAGAAAATTACGCAGACCAAATACTGATTTATACTTACAGCTTTAAAAAACAGACCAGCCGATAATCCAGGGAATAATTTAATTGTATTTGAAAAATGTCCTAATGCTTCCAGAGAGATAGACAATATAGAAGATATAACTGATTTAAAAGTATTATTAATAGGAAATGATCCAAAATTACACCATACATCAAAAATTCCAGGAGGTCAATATAGTAATGGAATGGCTGGACATTAGTATACTATCCGATTCTAAATATTTTCTTTTCTTTAACTTTTAGAATATGTATACTATTTGTCAACTATCATTCTTGTGTCTAAATTATGTAAAATTATAAATAATTTAATTTTCAATTAATAAATAAACAACTTAATTTGGTAATTTAACCTTAGACAAAAGAAAAAATTTTATCTAGAATATAAATCATTGTGATCAATATTTTTAATTTTACGAGTTATAAATCTAAAATTATAGGTATATGAAATTAACACTTTATTAAATCGGTTGTACATAATTTTTAATACCAACAACTTTATATGATTTGGTACTTTGTTTAGATATTGAATTTGTGCTCAAATTTTCTTATAATATCTGTATCATTAATATTTTTTATGATTATACTATTAATACCTGTACATGCTAATGGCATAGATCAAATAGAAAATGTAGAAGAAATAGATTCTATCGAAATTAGATTTAAAAAAATTTCTCTTTCACAATTGGATCCAATTTATTGTGAAGTAAGAGAAAATCATCTTGTTGTAAAAATAAAGATGGATTTAAATTATAAAAGTGATAGAAATATAGAAATTTACATAATTCATCATCGGATATACAGTCTCCATCAATAATTAATGTAACCGAGGAAACTTGATTATGACATAAAAGAATTAAATGAAACAATATTGAGCCATATAAATATAATAATATTCTTAAGAAAGAAATAGTTCCTATTCCTAAAAACAATACATGTATAAAAAATGAACCTACTGTTGCATCATAATTCATCATTTATTCTTTATACTGGAAATCATTTTGCGTCTCAATCTTTGGATGGAGGTCAAAATTGGAATTTTATTGATCCAGATGTAGGATTTCCTTTTTGTTGTGATCAGAGAGTAATTTATGATCAAATCATAAGTTATTTATTTGGTATATCCAAGGAGAAGATGAATGATAGACGTGATCCAAATATGGATAAAGCAAATTGGGTTAGATTAGCTGTTTCCAAAAATTTATCTAATTGGACTCTATATGACTTTAAAGCAAAGAATATTGACAATACTACATTACAAAATATACGTATGGATTATCCTCACTTAGCAACTGATGATAATTATCTATATTTTACTACTAATCTTTTTAATATGAGTCCTGACAATGTAACAAAAATGAGTAAAGGATCACTAATTTTACGCTTTGATTTAGAAGAATTAAGTCAATTTAATGGATCAAAACCAGTATATTTCCATGATGAAGAAGCACGAACAATTACACCTGTTAAAGGTGCAAAAAGTGAAATATATTTTGCTACATTTCCAGAAATTAACTCAACAACAACAAATTCCAGATGATAAAAAAGTAATTAGAATATATCAAACAAATCAATCTTCAATAGTTAAAGTACAAGATATTGAAGTTCATGGATTTAAGAAATTATACCGTCATGGATCTGATTGTAACAATGCGACAAAAAAAGATTGGTGGTGTGGTGCAATTGATAGTAGAGTTATGACAGGATGGCTTGATAATGATAAAATCGGATTCTTATGGCATGCCAATAGGATAGTTGATAAAAACAATACAAAGTTTAATGTTCCATATATTGATGGAGCTATATTGGACTTGAAGAATAAAATGAAAGAAATAGAAAGACCATATATATCCAACTCTAACTATGCATGGGCATTTCCTGATGTTGCTTTTAATGGTAATGGTGACTTGGGAATTGTTGCATTTTATGGAAATAAAACTACACCAGTAAATCTTGCATTTGGAGTTTATATCAAATGCTTCTGCTTATTGGAAAATGATGTCTCTATTAAATAGCACATATATATTAAATGAACCTGTCTTTGATCCAAAATTTAATAAATGTTTTATGGACTCGCAAAAAGGAGATCCTACTCTAAATCAATGGGGAGACTATATAACAATAAACAAATATTATGGAAATAATTCAGTATGGGAAATAGCAGGATATATAATACATGGACCAGACTTTCATGACGCCAAGCCTTATTATATTTTAGTAAAAGATAGATAGTGCGATATTACAATAAAAATTTTTTTCCAATTTTATTATTAATAAATAATTTAAATTAATTATTCAATTTTTAAATATCGGTCTAATCTTGAAAATTATTATTATGTGATTAGAAACATAATAAATATATAAACTATTTTTGTTTACTTTTTCTTTGATTCTCTTATTACTTCATCTAAATACTTTTTTAATTCTATTTCGTCTAATTCTAATTTCATACTTGGATTTTCTCTTAAGACATCTTTATCTTTAACAATTCTATTAATGGTCTTTTGAATCTCTTTCTCCATTTCTGCTTGTCCTATTAGATCCAGTAATTTAGATTCTAGTGTTATTTTATATATGGATTTTCGTAAATTGATATTTTCTGAAACAAGTGTAGCAGAATTATATATGCCCAACATAAGCAAAAATGCACCTATGGGAAGAATTGTTATTGTTGTAAGGCCAAAAGGAGGATAAGGAATTAAAGTTAATGCCGTAGCCTGATTAGCACTAAATATCAAGAGGACACCTATTCCAGAAATTACCATAAATGTTCTTAAATCCTTTTCATAGCTGATAATTCTAGAAATATTCCAAAATAGGATTCCAAATATTAATCCCGCTATAGGCTGACTTAAAGTTTGAAATATTGTCAGAAATATAGAAACAGAAATTGGATCAACAGTTAAATAATCAAAGAGCAAAGTACGAAAGATTATTTGGCTAAATTGTATTAATAAAAAATAAATCAATGGAATTGAGATTATTATCCATAATGCTATTGTTCGTATAGGATTATCTTTGTAATTGCTTATTAAGAATATCGATGAAATCCACATAAAAATAAATGACAAAGTTAAAGAAATTTTACGCAAATTATCTATTAACATATATTTTCCATATGCTATATCTACTGAACCACCTACGAATTCTCGTATTCTATCTGGTCTATCATTTATTTTTATAAATGTATGAATTGAAGTCATAATTAAATTAAAAGATATTAATGCTATAGTAATAAAATATAATAAAAATATCAAATTATGTCTTTGTTTAAACCATGCAATAAACAAGAGTGTAAGTCTTATAACAAATACAGATGCTATGAGATAATTGACACTAATCATTATCAATAATAAGATTTTTATTGTAATAATGAAAAGATACCATATGAAATATAATTAATCCAATTAATATGCTTGACAAACAAATTCCTGCTATTGAAAAAATTGAGAAAAGTTTTATATTTATTCGAGGAAATTTCCTTTCAAAGTATGTTCTAATATAATTAATTATGATGAATTGAAGAATTAGACAAATAGAGCTATTTAAAGAAAAAAGCAATATCTTTTCTTTAATAGAAATAAAATATTTATCAATCAAATCATAAACTTTGATTATTGAAGTATCTACCAGTAAGGTAATAACCAAACCTATTACTAGAAGAGTAATCCTTTTTTGATTGAAAAGAAAAGAGGTTTTCTTAGTACCTTTTAGCAATATAATGTATTTAAATTATAGTCAAACATAATCCTTTTGTATAAGATAAATATTTTAATCAATGATGAAACAATTAGCTTTGATATTATCATTTTCCATTTTGATATTCTCTGTTATGACTATTAATGGACAGCAGCAGCAGACTGTTAATTCAGTTAAAATCTTTCCTCCAGATGCTAAGCCATTTGGTTTATCCTATGAGGAACATGCTAAAAATTATTGGAAATGGGTATTATCTTTGCCCATAGATATAGGCCCATTTCAAGATAAGACAGGAGAAAAGTGTGCTAATGGTCAAATCAATTCCAATTCATCAGTATTTTATCTTAGTGGGGGTGGAGGAGGCACCCATGAGAGAGAATGCAAAGTTCCTGCTGGTAAGGGTATCCTTATTCCAGTTTTACATGTAGAATTCTCTGATAAAGAAGTTCCTAATGTACCACCTGAAGAACTGAGTAGGCTTGCTAAAATAGATCAGGATCATGTTACAAGTTTAGTATTAGAAATAAATGGAAAAAAAATACTTGATGAGAAATATGCAGATGGTATTGCAAATGCAAAAAATTCTACCGCGAAACAATATAGAACACATACAGGAGTATTTGATGTAGTATTTCCTGAAAATGCCATGTATGGTGTATCTGCTGGACCTTCTAAAGTTGTAGCAGATGGCTTTTACATTATAACTGAACCGCTTAAAAAAGGGGTATATGATATAGTGTACAAAGGAAGTATTTTCTGTGATATAGCTGATTGTTTAGATATTACTTTTGCTCAAGATATGAGATACAAATTAATGGTAGGGTAAAATCTAGTAAATAATTATTTGATTTTTTATTTTTAATACAATAAAATACTTATATATAAAATCTTATTGAAAAAATACAATAGAGATACATTAATTTTAAACATTAAGATATTATTTTATTTAATCAATTAATAACAATTAAATAATAATTTTAGAAATTACTAACTTTTTTGTGAAAGTCTAGATAATAGAGACAAAGAAGATTTTATTTATCACAATATTTTTTTTAATAAAATAAATATTTTAATTTGCTCATTATAACTATTATTATATTACTAAATTTTATACGTTTATACAATGATAAAAGAATATGATTTTTAAAACCAAAATTTAAATAAATATTGTCACCTTTAATATAATATACTTTGATTTCTAACAAAAGAATTGTATCTTTTTTGCCTAGTGCTACAGAAATACTTTATGAAATAGGAGCAGGTTCTCAAATTATAGGTGTAACTCATGAGTGTAATTATCCAAAAGAAGCAAAATTAAAACCTAAAATAATAAATTCAGCATTTGATGCGTCAACAATGTCAAGTAAAGAAATTGATGATAAAATTGTAGAACTTGTCAGTAATAGAAAGGATATTTATATTATAAATGATAATATTTTAAAAGAATTAAGACCTGACATTATTGTTGCACAAGGAATATGTGAAGTATGTTCACCTTTTACAAAAGAAATAAATCGTGCTATCTCCATATTGGGATATAGTCCAAAAGTCATCATTTTAGATCCTCACAATATATCAGATATTTTAGACAATATTTATGAGATATCAAAAAGTGTTGGAAAAATCAAAGAAGGACAAGATTTAGTAAAGTCACTTGAAGATAAAATAGATAGAATTAAAAAAAATACAGAATTAAAAAACAAAAATGAGGATCTGCCTAAAATTTTATGTCTAGAATGGATAGATCCTTTTTTCACTGCTGGTCATTGGGTTCCGGAAATGGTTGAAATTGCTGGAGGTATAAATGGTCTAAGCAAACCTACAGACCAATCAAGAAGAACCTCACTAGAAGAAATAAAGGAATTTGAGCCGGACAAAATAATTCTCATGCCTTGTGGATTTAACATGGATAGAACAATTAAAGAATACAAAAATAGCACTTTAAATAACAATCAAGAATGGAACAATTTAAGAGCAATTAAAAATAGTGAAATATATGTTGTAGATGCGGGCTCCTATTTTAGCAAACCTGGACCAAGAACAATAACTGGAATAGAAATTTTGGCAAAAATTATTTCTCCAAATGAATTTGAAGATATTAAAATTCCTGAAAATTCATATGTAAAACTCAATGATTAGACTAATAAAAAATAGGTATATTAAATCCATTCAAAATATTGGTAAATTTTTATATAGAAATATTACTTATGTAAACACAATTAGTCATTTTTGTTGTTATACTAATTAAACTCATAAATAACAAATACATTCCATAAATTCCAAGAATAACACTTATTGCAAATACAAAGATTTGGTAGACTTTTTCTTTAATAACAGATTTACCTTTATTGATCATAAAGGATGTAAACCATAGCCAAAAATAATCCATCCAAATGTGAGAAAAGAAGACTATTGATGTTCCCTCAACTATTCCAAAATTAATTAGAGAATCGGAAATCATTTTTGAACCTATAGTGAACCACCATACAAGAAAGAAAGGATTGAGTATAGTAAAAATAAATCCTGCCAATATTGGATTTCTAATATTGAACTTTGTATTAGTAATTCCTTTAGACTTGGTAGTAGATTTTTTGTCTCTTAGAAGAATTGAATTTATTTGTAAAATTGAAAAAATCAAGATAAAAATTCCTCCTATTGTTCCTATAAACTTGAAGATTGCATCTGAGACATAAAGAGATGAAAATGTATACAAACCATATGACAAGACAATTATTAAAGGAAATTCTATTATGGCATGCCCTGACGCTATTTTTAATCCTACAAAGAATCCATATCTACTTCCATATAGAAGATTAATAAAAAAAAGAGGGCCAGGAGATAAGACTCCAGAAGTAGAGACTAATATAACTTGAAGTGAAAACTCTATTGGAGACATCATCCCCTCTATACATCTAAAAGTTCATTTAAACATAATAATAATGAATGCTTTATGGAGTAGATGAATAATATATATATATATTATCAGTGAATACTATTTTAGAAATTTTTCTTGGTTTAGTTTTTTAAATTTCATTTTAAAATGAAAAAGTGTTTCATCATCCATTATACAAAATTCAACTAGTTGAAGAGTTGTATTGTTATTTGTCAAAAACTTGATTGATTCATCTAAAAGAATATCAGCACATCTATCTTTGGGGAAACCAAATATTCCTGAACTTATTGCAGGAATTGAGATACTCGTATAACCCTTCTCAGAAGCTAAAGAAAGAGAACTATTAATTGATTTTGAAAGTTTGAAATCTTCATTACCTTCTCCCATCTTTGGCCCAACAGTATGTATAATTGCACTACATGGCAATTTTCCAGAGCTTGTAAGGACTGATGAACCTACTGGAACAAAACCAATTCTATCGCTTTCTATTTGAATTATGTTGCCTCCTTTTCTAACAATAGCACCTGCAACACCTCCACCATGTTTTAAAAAGGAGTTGGCAGGGTTGACTACAACATCTACATTTTGTTCTGTTATATCGCCTTTGATTAAACGAATAACTTTATTATTTAATATCCTAATTTCATCAATTAGTTGATTTGCCATAAATGAATATATAGTTAATAAAAATATAAAAATAAAGAATTGCTAACTTTTTTAATAAAATAATACAATAAATTTATTAAAGAAAAAAATTTAAAAATTGATTAAATAAGAACATACGCATATTATTATTTTTTTATATTTCTTTATTTTTGTGCAATTTCCAATAATTGTGGTAACATTTCTGTTGCACTACCTTGTACAGAATAATCCATGATTTCAGTAAATATAGTAGGTTCAGGATTAACTTCAATTAAAATAGATCCTTTTCTTTTAGCATAAAGAGGTAATTGATTAACTGGTCCTACATTCAATGATGTTCCTACTATAAACATTACATCACAATTATTAGATATTTGTTCAGCTTTTGCCCATACTTCCTGATTAAGTGGCTCTCCAAATAAAATAACAGATGGTCTTAAAATATTTTTACATATCTTGCAGATTGGTGGAAGAGGTTCTTCTATTTTCTGGTTTATTTTATCTTTGAATTTACATACTGTACATTCAACTTTTAATATGTTTCCATGTAATTCAATAATATTTTTACTGCCTGCTTTTTCATGCAATCCATCAATATTCTGTGTTAATACATATGATGATTCTTTTATTTTTTCAAAATTTGCAATAGACACATGACCTAAATTGGGACTGCAATTGTATATTAATTCTTGTCTATCTTTATAAAATTCCCAAACTAATTTTGGATCTTTATAAAATCCAGAGATGGATGCAAGTTTCATAGGATCATATTTTCTCCATAACCCCTCAGATCCACGAAAAGTAGGTATCCCACTTTCTTTGGATATTCCAGCTCCTGTTAGAAAAACAAATTGATCTAAATCTATTATTTTATCTTTGATATTTTGAAATATATGTGATTTATTATTATTATTATTATCCAATAACGAAATATTAACTTCTACCTCTATAAAAATAAAAATGTATAATTTTTTATTACAAACTGATCGTTCTTTAATTTTTGTATAATATTTTTCTTTGAAATTTAAAATATAATGAAGTAGCTAATGTTCATTCTAGATATGATATTACTATCTATATTGGTTTTTTTAATAGATTAAAAGAGTAGGTTTGAAAGTAATTATATTAAAGATTTTTTTTTATATCTTCAACTAGCGAGGACATATCAAAACTTCTAATATCAGGCTTATTCCTAAACATTGAATGTACTGGTCCTGCACCATCTCCCCTTTTCCTTGGAATAACATGAATGTGGACATGTGGTATTTCTTGTCCTGCTTCTCTTCCATTATGAATTGCTATAGTTGAACTGTTAACATTCATTGCTTTCTCTATGGGATTGGTTATTTTCCATAATAGATTAAATAGTGATTGAGATGAATTTTCATCTAACTCTTGAATTTTGGAATAATGAGCTTTAGGTATTACAAGAGTATGTCCCTTAGATAATGGGTATGCATCTAGAAAAGCCATTGCCTTGTCATTTTCAACAATTATATTTGTTTTTATTTTTTTTAGTGCAATTTTACAAAAAATACATTCCTGTTGTATCATATCTCTACTACTAATAATAATAATTTATAAACAAGAATATAAGAATCACATATTATAATAACATTAATAATAAATAAATTGTTATTTTGTAATTTTTTTATCAAAAAAAAATTATTTATTATATAACTGATAGATCTATAAATTTTCTTTACATTATTATTATTTATCAATCATACAATTGTTAATTATAAATTTCATATGCTTATTACTGATAGAATAAAAAATCCATATCAGTGTAGTTTCTTCCTTCTTTTATCACTTCACGATCAGATGTTTTTATATCTCTTTCAAAGATATTAAAACCTATGACAGTATCATAGCCAAGTCCACAAATATAGATATCAGCATTGGGTCCTCCAATTAATTGATCATATCCCCTTCCACCATAAATAAGGTCATTATCTTCTCCTCCATCTAATTCATCATTGCCTGAATTGCCCACCAAACGATCTTCTCCAAAATAGCCATTTAAGGTATCGTTGCCAGAGTTTCCAACAAGCTCATCATTACCAAAATTACCATACAATATATCATTTCCATTATTGCCATAAAATATATCATTGTCAATTCCTCCAACAAAACAATCATTTAGCATAGAACCATATAATATTTCCCTATATATAGTAACATTTTGAATTCTATCACATTGCTAATTTTCAATGACTGGAGGGACTGTATAGTTAGATTTTCTTTCAATTGATAAGGTTATTAATAATAACGATAATATACATAAAATATTCATAACATAATAAATATAGTCAGTAGAAATTTTTATTTTTTTTATATTTAGCATAATAATATAATTAATATTAGTTTTATTTATTAATAATGGTGGTCATAAAATAGAAAAAAAATTTTTTTAAACAAATAGATAACTGATATTACGATTAAAATAAGATATAGTAATATTAAAAGACATTTATTTTATCAACCATTTTATCCTCCCATCAAAGGTGGTTGTCTTAATATCCAAACCTTTTTACTATCTGAAAGAATCGCTTGTTGTAAATCTTGTAAATTATGATCATATTGGAAATACAAATTTATTGTTATTGGAGATTTTGATAATTCAGATTCACCAGGAGTATAATAGATTAAGGATTGGCCTAAATTACCATAAACAAGTTCTCCTATATTAGATTTCCAAAATATTTTTGGTTGGATTTGGATACCATCTATAAAATATTTTTTATAGTTTGATCCAGTTAATATTATAGAACTATTATCATTATTATTTGTCATACTATTTTTGGTATTATTACTCTCTGCAGAAATCTTGATAATGTCAGATGTTATCAAATAGCTTTTTAAGGCTTTTATAGAAAAAGGATGATGAGAGTGCTACTAGTTTTCTTAGTTTTAATAATAACTGATAAATTACAAATTTTGCAATTGTTGATTGATTTAAATGATACCTGATTTTTTCCTTTTCTTCTTTTTCTTCTTTTTCTATTTCTTTTTCTTTTTTTTCTAGCTTAGTAGTAGTAGTAGTAGACTTTAAATCATCAGAATTGATAACATTAGGTTTTGAAATATGATTGTCTGCTTTATTATTATAATTATCTTGATCTTCTGGCTCACTTACAAACATCTTTATTCTAAAAGTTCGTTTTGCAAATTTTCTTGAAATCAAAATATTTACATTAACAAAGAAGTGATAGTCTTGTTCTTTAAAGATGCTTGAGCCTAGTTGCTTGACCGTTACTTCAATACAAATTTTTTTGTAGGTTAGATTTTTACTGCTATTATTTTGTAACTGTGGATAAAAAATTACAGAATCACCAGAGTCCTGAGGAAAATATTCTGCATCCATCCCATTTCCTATCTTGAAAGCACCATTAGCTATACCACCTTGTATTTTCCATTTAATTTCAGTCTTTACAGGTAATTTAAAATTGTGAAGAATAGCATGTATACAATATGTTTTAATAAAAATAAAACTTTCCAAGTTCAATGAAATAGGTATTGCGTCTTTGATACCAAACTCCTGTTTATATAAATTAGAATCTAGTATATCGACATCAAGATATCTTTGAATATCAAAATCCAAGGATATGTTATTATTAGTTTCATTTTTATTTTTTAATTCATTTAACAATGTAAATTTAATGTTAAAATACCTATTAAACTTAGAGCTGTATAATATTAACAACTATAGTTTTAGACTAATGACGACAACATTTACAACAACTAAACTATTCATATCATATCAGAATTTAAATATATAAAAATATTTTAAAATTTGTAAAGATTATTGTTATTTTAAAAAATTTTTAAAAGATAAAAATAATTGAAGACTCAAATGATTATATATTAACTATTTAAATATTGATTTTACTAATTAAAGGCATTATATTGAGTAAAGTATCTGATATTATACAATATGCCATTATTGATTTAAAAATATTATTAATTATACTAATTATATTATCAATTATCTCCTCTATTCTGATTTATGTTTTAACTTCTACTTTTAATCTCGAACTACAATTTATGTTCAGCAATTGGATAATTGATATTAGTGCTGGATTAGCATTAATATCTTCACTCATATTAATACTTAGAGAAAGAATTCGTAAAAGTGAAGCAAAAAAATATGTATCACTTTTTATTGGGATATTACTTTGGTTTTCAGGGGAAATTGTATATACATATTATCAAACAGTATTAAAAATTGATATACCATATCCTTCTTATGCAGATATTTTATGGCTACTAGGTTATATTTTTGTAGGTTATTATTTATATTCAGCTATTTATTTTTGGAATAAAAATAAAAAATTTAGTGAAAATTCAGTATTTATAATTATCTTTTTTACAACAATATTAATTCATCTTTTAGTTTACTCAAGTATAATAATATATTCAACTGATATTTATTTAATATTAGTTGATATATTATATCACATAGCAGATGGAGCAATATTAATACCAGCTCTTATTTTATTATGGAATTTACGTTCTCAGCAAACTTTATTTATTCATAGGACCTTAATATCATTATTTGTAATATTAAATACATTTGCAGATGTAGGATATATTCTCTCTTTTAATTTAGGACAAAATATTGCTATAGAGTATGCATGGATTTGGGATATAGTATATAATTTCTCTTATATCCTTCTTGCTGGAGCATTATTTTGGTATGATAAAGTACTACAGATATTAAATAAAAAAATAGAGCAAAGTATTATAGCAAATAAAAAACAACTTCAATACCCATTATCAGAACAGGATAAATCCAAAACAATAGAGAATAATAACAATAATAATACTTCTTATTTGTATATTGATAAGGAAAAAATAAAAGATACTGTAAATACATTGATAAACAAGTCAAAAACTGAAATTTCGTTATTAATATATGTACAAAATAAATATAATTATGATTTAATCAAAAATTTAAATTTATTATTGACTGATTCTAATACTAATATTAATAATTATTTAAAAATACGAATTTTATTTGATAATTCAATTAATCTAAAACTTTTTATCTACAAATTCTACTGATTTGTTGAACACGGAGTATAGAAGGATAGTTAAACCATTAAGATCTGATATGCTTGTTTTTATAATAGATAAACAACATTTAATCCTTATAGATTTAAAACAACATATGGATTTTAATCAACTTTTAGCTACTTATTCTACAAATAATAATATTATTTTCCAATTTTATAACTTATTTGATAATTTATGGTGTCTATCAGAATTAAAGGAACAACACTCTAACTATAACAAATAAAGAAATTCTAACAGGTTTATGATATCATCTTTTGATTTATTAGAACAATAATATATATGTTACTATAATTTAGACAATATGGTCAAATATTCTATTAATATATTTTTATATTTGTAATTATATTTTCTTGATAATTATTTCTTATAAAAAAATTTTTGTTCCTTCAAGTAGTACATAGTGTAAATAAAATCTTGTTCTTAAATTTTAAATCAGTAATTCTAATTCCTGAGCTGACACCTTTAAGATCATTAGTAACTATAATTCTTTAAAGATTTACTTATTATTTCTATCTTTTTTTCTATATAAAAATGAAGTGGCTAAGAAAGCAAGAATAAAATATAACGCTAATAACTCAATAATCCATAAATTATAAAAAATAAATCACTATAAATGAGAAAAATAATTATTTAAAGGCTTATTTTCTTGAAAAATCCAATATAAGATAAAAAGAATTAGCTGAAATTACAGAAATACAAAAATAAAAAAGGAAAAATCGACAACAATTTTTCGGCGCCGAAAAATTTTAGGGTAGAAATACAATAAAATAAAATAAAAAAGCCGTTTAGATCTTTTTCTTTTCTTTGTAAAGGATATCTATCTGATTGTGGAGCATATTCTTGTGCTGTAAAAGGATTTCATATACAGTCCAATTATCCTCTACATCTTCAATAACTGAAGCCAATTTGTTCATGGCTACTCTTATGGCAATAATAGCTTTATCAAATGATTTTTGTGTTTTTGTATCTATATCAATTATTTTAGTTTGAAAGTCCAAGACATCATAGGGATTATCAGAGTTTTTCATTTCAGTCTTTAACTCTCGGACTTGTCTGGATGATAGTTTTCGTTTTTTTATCAACTCGGCTAACTTTGATTGTTGTTCTTTTTCTTTTAATGGAAGCAATTCATCTCCAATACTTACACTTAAGCTACCTGCAGAAAGAGATTCAACAACATCTGCTGGTAGATCAAGCAATCTTATTCGTTTATCTACATAACTAACACTTTTTCCTAACCTAATGGCTAAATCAGATATTCCACCCCATCCATAATTGGTAACATAGTCTTGGAATGCACGGGCTTCTTCTATTGGATTGAGATTTTTAGAATGAATATTTTCTATTAATGATACCTCGAATGCATCCCTATCATCCAATTCTACTACGTGAGAAAGAATTTTTCTCCAGCCAAGCATTTTACAGGCATTATATCTTCTAGAGCCTGCAACTATTTCATATCCTCCACTATCTTCAATCATTCTAACAATAATAGGATGTAAAAGTCCTTTTTCATTTATAGAGTAGCATAATTCATGTAGATCTTCATTGATATTACGTCGATAAGAATATCTGAATGGTTTAATTTTTGAAATATCAATATTATCTAAAAGTCCATTTATGCTATTTGAGGTAGAATGGATTTTTTGCATACATGATATTCTTGCGTAATGTATATAACCTTATTGGCACTACATATGCTGAAAAAGGATAAAATTAATTTTAGTATAACGGCTATGTTTATTGTTGTTGACTATAAGTTTCATTTGTTTCTAGTTTAGTTGAAAAATTTAAAAGTTTGAGGGTAAAAGGATGATCTGGATATCTTAGTACAGTTAGAAATTCCTTTTTGCTAAATTGAATATCGCAGTAACAAGGTATTTCTGAAATTACACCTATATCAATTGTGTTTGACAAATCTTCAAGTGAATCATACTGTATTGAATTACCATGACGTTTTCCTATAGTAATAGCAACTGGATTGTGTTGAGATTCTGGAATTGAACAGTAACCAGGTCCACGATTTAATAATAAATAGCATAATGTTCCAAATTTAGTGAATGCACCATAAATCTCTTGAGCCATTTTTTTTGTACCTTCAATATCGAGATCACCCATTTTTAGAGTTAATACAACTATATCTGAAACAGCAAGAGTATTAATAGACCAATATCTAATTCCAGGACTTGTATCAATTATTACAAAGTCAGCATTTTTTTTTACAAAGAGTTCTTCTCTTAAAAGAATAAAATTTCTAAGAAGTTGCATCTGTGAGCTTTGTCTTGATACATTACCCTCAAGTTTGTAAATTTCTTCCTTACTTGAATTAGCAAATCCTACATTTAATGTCCCTTTTACATCATCTGAAATTCTCTTGGTAATATCCAAACAGACATCATCGACTGAAGCATTTCCAAGAAGAAAATCGTTAATCCATTTTTTTGGTTCATATATATCAAAATATGATCCTAGGCTAGGAGCATAAACATCAAGGTCTAGTAAATAGACATTATAACCCTTTTTTGCGAGTAAGGCGCCAAAATTGGCTGCAATTGTTGTTTTACCCGTTCCTCCTTTATAGGAATGAAATGCTATGCACTTTGTCATTCTAATCACAATAGTACTTTTACTTATATTAACACAATCATCCTATAATATCAATTTTTTAATTGAGACAAAGCATTCTCTATAAGTTTTAACAAATCCTCAATTGAGATTGGTTTCTGGATGAAACATTTATGATCCATGTTAGGATATTCTTCTATTAAAGAGTCATAATATGCTTTAAAAGAAGTTATAAAACAAACTTTAAGATTTTTATCAATTCGTTTCATTTCCTGAACGAGCTCAAAACCGTTCATTCCTTCCATTCTAACATCAATAAGAGCTAAATCATAAGAACCGTTATTAAAATGATGTAATGCCAACTTGGGGTCATTATAAGTGTCAACTTGAAATCCATAATTTTCCAATCCTAATTTAAAAGGAAGTGTTGTTCCTGGTTCATCATCAACAATCAATAGTCTGTTCTTTTTTTCCATGACACTTATGTAGAAGAAAATATTCTATCAGTCTATAAAAATATTTACTTTGTAAAATGCCCAATCTCTAGAGATATATTTAAAATAAGATAATCAAATACAATCAATAGAAGAGATTTATTCAGTTTTAGTTGGAATTGTGAAGCTAAATGTTGTACCTTTATCCACATTATTTTCAGCCCAGATTTTACCTCCATGACCCTCCACAATGTTTTTACAGATAAATAATCCTAGACCCGTACCTATTTTGGATCCTTTTGTAAATTTTGAAAATAGTTTTTGTTTTATATCTGGAGGTATTCCCAAACCTGTATCTATAATTTGAACTAGAGCAACATTATCGCTATTATCATTATTACTTCTACTATTCTTACTAATCCTTTTAATAGACACTATAATATCCCCTTCATTAGTATATTTAATTGAGTTATTGATAAGATTTAGAAAAACCTGGTTTAACCGAATTTTATCTCCAATAACCTCTAAGGAATTGTCGCTACATTTAAGACTTAGTTTAATTTTTTTATCAGCAATTTGGCTCCTTGTTTCTTTTATAACATCATTTGCCAATTGTACTGTATTTAACTCTTGTAAATCCAATGAGAAAAGGTTTTCATCTATTCGTGCTACATCTAAAAGATTATTTGTAAGGAAATGTAACTTTTTTGCATTATTAATTATTATTCTTAGTAATTCTTCCTGCTGTATTACATTTAAATTTTTATTAGAAAGCATTACTTCGGCTAAACCCAAAATAGGTTGAATAGGATTTCGTAATTCGTGAGCAGCTATATTGAGAAACTGTCTTTGCGTTTCATTTTTATATTTAAGTTGGGCATACAGATCTTCTGCTTTTTTATATATATCTGCTTGTTTCCACAAACTCTCAAAAATAGAAACATAATATAATACTGTTGATTTGCTGTTTGAATATGTAGATAATCCCATAGCATCTATCGAGCTATCAACATTATCATTTACTAATTCCACATTCATAGAATAACTCCTATCCACCACAAGAATTGTAACTCTTAATTGAAGTGGTTCAGCTAAATATTTAACATCTATTTTCCATGATTTCTTCAAATTATCTACGAGAATCACTTATTTTTTCATCAAACGGTATAAGAATTCGGATGTTAACGTCTTGTCCTGATTGGCATATTTCTCTTATAATATCAAATCCATCTGCCCTTACCATTCGTCTATAAAAGGCATTTGCTGAAGAGAATAATAACAAAATCTCATTCTTGGCATTTTTAATTAATTGTATGGAGGTTTTTAAAGCCTCTTCACGATTATTAATAACTCTAATGTCTGGCTTGTTGTTGCTTTCTTGATTAATTTCCTGAATTTCTTCTTCTGTTGGAATTGTTTTATCCCAAAATGGATCAGCAATAAATTGTGATGTGCCCATAAAGTTTTTGAGATTTGAACCATATACATGATTTAATCTCTTAAACATCATAACGCATTGAGGGCTATCAAAATGGTAATTTGAACCTGATATCTTTTCGATTATAATATCACTAGACTCTTTAGCAAATAATTTTTTCCCACATAAAGAACACTTTAACATTATTTGCTCTTGTTGTTCCCCCTCTTTGGTATAAATATCAGGATTTTCATTTTGATCATTCAATAGCCGAATTATATACCGATACTATTTTCTCTATTTTAAAGTATTCGCAATAATCTGCAAAATTAATTTAATTAACTAATTAAGAGATAATTTTCTGATGAATGCATAGCTTCAAGTTCAAAGGTTTCTCCATATACACTAGCCAATCTCTTAAACTGAAGAAAACAATTTTCTTTGTCAAAAATAAATTCATATTTTGAATTGTTTATAGACTTACTATAAACAAAGTTTATGTTCTTTTCTATTGTTTTTCCGCATAAAATACAAGATTTCGTATGATAAAATGTGGTTATTTTATAGATATAAAGTATTTGGTCATTCTTAAACCATTTTTAGCTAAAAATAATTTATCAAATTATTAGTATAAAATATTAGAAATATGCTACATTATTATATTTATAGATCATTTTTATATACTAAGTTAAGTCTCTAATCTTTTATCAACATTGTTCTATCCATTCAGCATAAATATAGAAATGGATTTAGCTTTGTTATATAATCTATCAATATGTGCCAAATAACCCTGTCAGACTAGAATTATCTACTGTACAAGAAAAAGGAATTAATTTCATTCATGAAGAGTACTAAGGATAAAGAGGAATACAGAAGAGCATCTGCCATAAAACAAAAGATGGAAGGAGTATCTTATAGAACAATAGCCAAAAACCTTGGTGTCAATTACCGTAATGTGTATGACTGGATTAACAATTACAGAAAATATGATCTGGATGGAATAAGAAATAAGAGAAAGAATGGAGGTAGAAAACCAGTAATATCTACTGACAAGAACAAGGAGATGGTAAAAGACATGGTCCTGAACAAATCACCCCATACATTTGGCTATCTCAAAAATACATGGAGTATTAGGCTGTTGGCCACATATCTTTCCTCACTACTGGAAATGAATGTCAGTCCAATGCAAACATGGAGAATAATTCATGATTTAGGTATAGTATACAAACAACCAAAACTTGAACTGGAAAAAGGTGATGATTATGAGGAAAAGAAAGGAAAGATAGAGAGGTACAAGAAGATATCGGCAGCTCTTTAAAAAAAGATTCTACTAGGATTTGAAGATGAAACATGGTTACATCTACAACCATACATAACAAGAACATATATGAAAAAAGGAGAACAGCAAAAGATACTCCATAAAGGATCTAATGATAAAGTCAATGTATTCATAACCCTTCTCTATCCACTAAATGGAATTAAATTCAATACAAGCAAAACAAGAAACAGCAATGATTTCATAAACCATCTAAACAGCATCAAGAGATATGTACTAAAGAGAAGTATCAAGAGGTTCATACTTGTAATAGACAATGCATCATTTCATGTAAGCAAAAAGACAAAACAGTTTATAGAAAAACAATCAGAAGACTGGTTAACTGTCACTATTTCTACCAACCCATGCACCATTCCTAAATCTTGTTGAGACAAAAGTAAACAGGAATCTCAAGAAAGACATATGTGCAAACTACAACTACGAAACAGAAGATAATCTGTTATGTCCTGTAAGAAGGTATCTTAGATGCATGGGTAGTTGGCCTAAGATATGATACTTAACTTATTTATATATATTTTAATATTTTTTGTAATTTTTATTTTTACAATAAACTAAATTAGAAATTTAAAAATTTATTATTCTAGTGGAAAGAAATTGTTATAAAAAATTTAATTTTGATTGTAATAATTTAATTGCACTTTATCCTAAATGTAAATTTCTATATTTAAATACCATCAATCAATCAAATACATTGAGAATTTACTTTTCCATAATTCTATAGATTGAGTTAAATATTTAGTCTAATTTTTCAAATCTAACTAATTCTATAAAAGCTATAAAATGCTTAAAAGAATAAGGATCAATAAAAAAAAGGTCCCTTATTAATAAATTTTAAATAATATTTTTCTTTTGAAGACAAATTTTTGTAAAATACTTGCAATTATTAATAATTCGTTGTATAAGAATTCAAGAACTTAATTATGGCTTATTATTATTAACATAACTAGTAATTTCTATACCAATACCATTGATAAAAAAGTTATTTAAAATTTATCTTAGCAATATCCATTCTTTCTAATCTCTTACAGTATTCAAATATTTATATATAAAAATTGAATATTGCAAAAACAAATTATCATTAATTATTTGATAGGTTTTGAAAAATAAAAATGTGTATGTATTATAATTATGCCAGTGATTCCTAGTATTCCTCCCATTAATGCTAAAAATATATTGTCAGGTAAAGTATTTCTGATTCCCAGCTGTGTTAGTAGTATTTGAAAAATTAATGTTAACAGAATTCTAGAAGATGCTATTGTTGATGTTAAGGAAGCTCCTATTCTTTTTATACCTTCTACATAAAGTATAGTTCCTGTTAAAGGTAACAATGAAAATATAATAAATATATACCAATAAGATGTAATCATATTAATAGACATCTCAGCGGTAAAGATAAACATCACAATAATCAAAATAAATCCAGCTAATAGCAAGCACATTCCTGAAATTTCTAATGGAGAATATTTTGATGATAATTTTGCAAAAAAGAATACTGCCAATGCAAAGGATATTGCACAAATAATTGCCTCAACATCACCAAGTGAAATAGAAAAATTTAGTGACTCAAATTCAATTAGAGCAATATTTATAATTCCATTATTATCAATATTATGATCACTTAGTATTACAATTACAAATCCTACCAATGCTATAGCAATTCCTAACAATTGTTTTTTATTTAATCTCTCATAAAGGAATATTCTAGATAATAATAAGACTGTTATAATTTCGATTGGTCCTGCTAATAAGCTTTCTTTAGATGCACCTACTCTACTTACTGCATCATACCAAGTAAATATCCCTGCGGAAAGAAAAAGAGAAGCAGGAATAAAGTCTTTGATTGAATGCAATAGAGGAGTTTTTCTTTATTAACAAAATTTAAAACAATTAATAAAAGAATACCGGATATAGCAATACTAAATGCAGATATAGATAATGGAGAAATTCCTAATAATAATGTAAGATATTCAATTAGAATTGATTCAAATGATAAAATAATTGCAAATAAAAAAACAATCCAGGATTTTCTTATCAATAGTAATAAGATATGGTAAAATTTGTCTA
>CAWIYT010000304.1:0-5304 GCA_963840085.1 uncultured Nitrososphaerales archaeon | reverse complement strand
TACTATTTAGCTTTTATTATTAGAACTTATTTTTTAAATATTTTTTGGATGTTAAGATGAGAATTCATTAGAAATATTCATGTATTTTGTACGAAAAGCGACAAACTCATTCTGTGCCTTCTTACTCATAAGTCTACTCATCACATGAGAGTCTTGGAAAATGTTACACAAATAAAAATTAGATGCTAATGAGAGACTCATACGTACAAACTCTGATAGTGAATTATCCTTTATTACCCTAGTACCTTTCCCATCAACATCAATTTCTGACGATATAGACGCGAACGTTTCAAAGAGTTCTTTCTCAGATGGGGTCACTCTTACCATGATTAGTTCGGTCCTTTCTGCATCTGTAGGTGGTATAGAGGTATCCGATACCTGATTTTTATCCATTATTTTACTTTATAAAATGTCATATATATCAGATATGGTCGCTCTTTATTTTGGATAAAAATCTTTCCATAATTGCAATAAGCCGTATTAGAATCCCTCCTGAAATTCCTTTATTTTTTCTTTTTTCTCCTTCTATGGATAATATTTTAATTTTATATTGCTATTTACTAATATACAAATAATCAATGCTAACTTTTAAAACCTAATTCATAAAAGTGCAATTGCTGAAGGTCAAAGAATCTACTACAATTTTGTTAAATCACATCAAGCATTAGATGGTAAAACACCAGCAGAGAAATCAAATATTAATATAAAAGAAAGTAACAAATTGATTGGTTTATTAAAAAATTCAATTAAGAGAGTTGTTTAGATTCAGTTATTATATCTTCGATTTTTTTCTTAAAATGTCTTTTTTTTATACGTGCTTGGGAAGCCTCGATATGAATTTCTAATATATTTTTTGTATATTGTTTTAGATAATTTTTGTATGATGGAGTATAGGGAAAAAGATGTTGTGGAAATGCAATAGCTTCAGTTCCTTTAAATTTAATTAATTGAAAAAGTATCAAATAATCGTGTTTGATAATATCTACTTCTTTAGACTCTGATAAAAGCCATGCAGTCTGAACTAATTCTTTATCTTCAAGTCCAACAAAACCAATAACTCCTTTTGCTCCTCCTTCTCCTTTCTCTCTTTTAATTTTGAGGTAATAAGTTTCATGATTCGTATCTTCTTTAATAAAGGATTGTTTCCATGTTCCATCAAAAACTAATTTTGGAATATGTCTACGGTGAAAGTAATAAACTAACAAAGGCATTAAAATCGTAACTCCAATAAGAACAACTATAAGGAGATTTTCGGGTTTTGCAAAACTTACTAAATAGCATAAAATGATATCTGTTGTTTTGCCCAAATCTATACAAATTAGAGCTGTTAGCTAAAAGTGTATTCCTATATAGTTTATTCATTAGTACTAGCTAAAAGTGTTAGCTAATAATTATATAGCTTTTACCACCAAAAATCAACAACTTTTTAAATAAACTGCTTTTACTATTGATTACTACTATATCCAAGTTTGTCACACTTTGGTTTCACGGGTGTTATAGTAGCCTCTAACACTCAAAAATCAACAATCCTTTTATTTTTTATTGTGCATATATAGATACCAATCTCTTCATTTAGTGAAGTGGTCAAGAATGGGTGTTATAGTAGGCAAATCAATAACACCCACTTTTCAAATTATCAAATGATTTCCAACAACCGATTTAAACAACGGTAGAATCAACAGAGCCTAAATTTTTAATTAGTTAGTGATTTAATATAAAATTATACAAACAATTCTATTAACCTTTGATAACTATCATTTCTAATAAATTCAACCAATAAATTTTTAAATAAAATATCAGGATTTTCTTGAATTTCTAGTCTAACAATATTTCTATTTAACTTTAATTCTTTACTATAAATACGAATAAAAAGATTTTTGGCTATTTTCCAAGAACATTGAAATTTTTTCCCTGAATATTCTTCATATGAATCTCTATGGAGATGCCAAAGAGTTATCGCCCAATCATCCTTGTTTGGGATTTTAATTTCTGATATATTATATTCTGAATTGAAAGTTTTGTTATTAGGGTCATTTATAACTGCCGCCAATCTTTCTTCAATTCTTGTTAGTGCTTCGCTTAATCTCATTATTCCATCAAAGTCACACATAATAGGATTGTTAGAACATCCCACAATTACATTTACAGTATCAGTATCTTGAGCAAAAACCTGAATAGAGAGATATCGTTCTATTAGAAAGTAGCCAAATGCTATAGCCTTTTTTGAGTTAATTCTTTTCCTGTAATAATTTATACCGGATAAATAATTCCATATTCCTGTTGATTTGAAAGGCTAAATGAATATCATGTAACCTACTTTTACCAAATACTATATCTTTTATCATATTGTATAGTGGATGCTTTCTTACTGATTTGTATAATTCATGTTTGCTATTAGTATAATGAATGATATCCGTGGTATTGCCTGTCATCAGTTTATCTTTTCCAAATTTCCTTCCAGGTAAGCTATAGAATGCTATTGTATCAATATAACATGGTTCTATCTTTCCTTCATTGTTAAACTTGGAAAATTTATTTCTTATAGTGCCATGACTTGGATTATAGGTTTGTCCATCAACTTCAAATTGGAGTAAATCCATATAACTAAAAGGTCTATACTCGCAATGTACTATATGTTCCATATGTTTTAGCATTGCATCTTCTAAATCACTCATGGCTGTCTCCTTATCTGTAATGTGTAACTGTCATCAGAATTGTTATTATTATGACAACTACAGCTACAAATGACTTTAACTCCTATTCCTGCCCATTCTCTACTACAATTAGCATGATGTTTACATTTGCAATCTCTACTAAGAAAATCTACTGTAGAGTTAAATTTGATGCTATTCTGAACAGTCATGAACAGTCACTTAATCTCATTCTTTTTTCCAGTAAATCTAATTCATGTAACAATCTGCAGATTAATTCAGAAAGAGATTCATCAAATTTTCCCCTTGTTTTTAGTCTTTGATAGATGTCCTCTTTAATAAGATAGTACATCTTTTATATTTTGTATTCTTAATATCATACATTAAATAACATAGACTTTGACTAATTATGAGAAGGTTTTTCGACAATTGGACAATGAAAAAGCGAAAAACTATGTAAATTTATCAGAGAAGGAACTTAGAGCATTCTTAGAGTTAATGTTTGAATTAGGAATACAATATAATAGAATATCTATCGATGATTTTGATTCATATGTCAAAAAATTCTACAATAAATTTTCTTCTAAGCGTGGAATTCAACTCTATTGTTTATTAGGAACTGTTATGAATCTTGACCCAAATAAATCTTACAAACCTAATCAAATAAATAATATTACTTCAAATTTTTTTCGAAAGTACATCCCTGACTTAATGATTACTCTTGGCATAACAAGTGAGGAAAATTCATTCTCGATTAAAAATAATAATTAAAATTTAATTTCTTCAAGAGAAATGACTGAACTCTTACAAATAATAAAAGATGATTTAAAGATGTTAAAAAATATTCAAGGAATAAAAAAGATTAGAGATATTTATACTTCGCGTCCTGGAAGAAAATCTAGGAAATTAATAGAAGATAACGAAGGGTTTCCTTCCAAATATAGTCTATCGGATGACTTTCTTATGATTAGAGCTCTCTTTAATAAACGGGAATCAGTCTCATTACTTAGAGATTTCATCAATAATAATAAAATTATTAAAAACTATTTTGTATTCAATCTTAGTATAATTTTCTATAATAGTTCAACGACAATTAATAACGCAGTCAAGACAGAATACAAAGAAAAATTTCAAAGTGGAATATATAAGGAACAAAAACTTGAAAGAGAGTTCAAATTGCCATTCTTATTACTTTTTTGTAGCAAAGAAGAAATTATAAGTTTATCTAATGATATTATAGACACAATTTTATCTTAGAGATGATTATACTTTTCTGTTATTTTTAATGAAGCTATCTGTATTTATTCACAAACTTAATACTAATAAATCTAAGTTGAAGATAGTGGTTTAAGCTGTCCTATATCAATCAAAGATTGAATCATTTGCTCAAACTTTTCTTGTTTTGCAATTAATTGATTTATTTGTTCATCTTTCTCAAATAATTTGCCTGTTATGAAATAATTATTATCTTCATTTTTTTTATTTAACTCTTGAACTTGTTTGGATAATTTGTTAGAGTCATCAATAGTTAACAAGTCTATTGCTAACAAATAATTGTCTAATAATTCATCTAATGTAGGTTTGTAATAATGCTGTCCTATTCCTGTATCATGAGACATTAAATATGATACATTTATTGATTTCATTACTTTTTGACATTCCGATTCAAAAAATTTCCTAAAGCCATGAAGGCTTTTAAATTCATATCTTCTTTTTCCTTCTTTTAATTCTTCCCTAATACCTTGAATCTTCCAAGCATCGTTTATTAACATTCTAATTCCATGATAACCAAGTTTCTTTAGATGTTTTGCAAGTCCTAAATAATTAGCATATCTTTGACTTTTAATTTGCCATAAATCCCGTAAGACGTCTGATTCACCTGTTATATTTTCACCGAAGGATGCCCTAAAGTCCATCCATTCCTTTACCGCATTATAAGCCTCAGCAGTGCAAAATGTATAATAATAATTTTTTGTCTTGGCATTAAAAGCATCTATCTTTGCTGCAACTATCTCACCATTTCTTTCAATGGGTTTAAAATGTTTCCATTTCAAATACATCCATGATGATATACGAATTCCAGAAGATATCATAACTAGAACAATAGGTTTAATTCTTCTATCAGGATAGTCTAATAATTTCTTTATTTCCTCTATATATGGTGGTCTGTCATCTGAATGGCGTTGACCTTTCTTAATACCTTTAGTTATTAATTTCCATGTAATTGATATACCATTCATATCACAAAACAATTTGATAGGTTTGTAATAGTTAGGAATTGTTTGAGTAGAAATTTCATTTCTTTCTGCTCTTTCATTTTGAAGTTTAAAAAATTTTAAAAGTTCGTTTTCTAGCCATTTATTTCCCTTTTTTATAATGTAATCGTAGTAAAATTTGTTAATCCTTTCTTCAATTGAACTATTTCCTAAATCTAAATCTAAGTAATCTAAAAATACCTTGAATCTTTTAGGATATTGCCTTTTAGATTCTGGTGCATTAAGCGCATAACTAAATCGAAGATATGGTGAATATTCTTCTATTGTTGTAGTAGAGGCAATATTTGTTTTAGATATCAAAGAATCATGAGTATTCATCATTGCTTTTTTTGCAATTATTTTATCTACCGGGCCATTATTAAAGTAGCACATATATT
>CAWIYT010000303.1:0-3883 GCA_963840085.1 uncultured Nitrososphaerales archaeon | reverse complement strand
TACATCGTATTTAGCTTTTATTATTAGAAACTTGTTTAATACATAAAAATCTAAATTTGTTTAATAGTGTATAGTTTGTCTTGTATCATGAATGATAATTTTTGTTATGAATAGCATCTTTTTGGATTAATATGAATATCATTTGATAAAAAGAAATTCCTAATTTGAATGCATCAAAATCTATATTCCTCAAAATATATTTTATTGACTCACTATCTGATGATGAAGATAGTATAAATTCATCTATAATTTTTTTGAATTTAGAATCATCATGATGTCGAAACATTGACTTGATTTTATCAACATAGTTATTAAGACATTGTTAGAAACGTAGGTACTAATGCCCAAAAAATCATCTAATTGCAATTAAATTTTGCAAAGGAATTGTAATCTGTAACTAACTGTTGAGGATATCCACATACATAATATTGATTAGGATAATTGTCATTCAATATATCATTCTGAACCTCTGTTTCTTTAGAATCTTTTTTAATTTTGTCAGTTCTCTCTATTGAAGAGACAGGAATGTCTTTCTTTAGGTCTTTCCCATCATCATCTTCTTTATCATTCTTTTTTGCAAAAGATATTTGGGATGAAGATATAAACAAGATACTTGTTACAAATATAATAACAATGACCTTATTTAGATACATAACTAAAACGAGTTAATATAATATTTAGGGCTTCTAAATAATTTGTACCTTATATTGATTCTAAGAATGTCATAGTAGATAGGTATATAATTAAACTAAATGAGATGAATAATACGGTTTGGTCCATTTTTTATATTTAAAATTCCATTTTTTAGATTATATTTCATTCAATTCAAATTTATCAATTATCTTTCTATCATTGGTATCAAAAGACCTTGGGCGGGATTTGCACGCTCGGTTCGACAGACTATTGATTCTGTCATGTTTTTATGTTATAGTCCAAGATATATTTAGCTTTTATTATTAGAAACTTAATTTAGAATTATCTGGACAATTAATTTATCGGTTAAAGAAAAAAAAATAAGCCACAACTCATTACTAATGATTGATTTCAAAGAATCATCATAGTTGTTGGTTTATTACTATTTATTTCTTGACGAGATAATAACCAATCAATCTTATTTTTCAAGTCTTTTAATAATACCGGTTTGTATAAAACAATTTTTTCAATATCGATTATGCCTTTTTGTAATTGTTTAATATAGTTTATATCTGCAGTAGTAAAGCAAACTATTACATTATTATCAATTTCTTTAATTTTGTGATATATTGTCATTCCATCCATAGTGGGCATTTTCAAATCAAGTAAAATTAAATCGTAACTATTTTTCCTGAAGTTATTTATGGCTGCAAGAGGATTGGTATATGCATTGATATTATAACCATTACTTTCTAAATATGTGGCAAATAAATCAGTGATATCTTTATCATCATCTATTATCAATATTTTTGCTTTAGACTTTAACGTATGAACTCACTTCAAATAAGTAAGCAATATTATTTATTAGGATTAGAGACAATTATAATGTTATCTCATCTGATAATAAAAATTGACATTTTGAATTATTCAATATTAATTTATTTTATTACTATTTGGCTTTTTGCTGAATATCGATTGTTGAAATTAATTCTTGAATTTCTTTTTTCAATCTATCAAGATAAACAGGCTTTTCTAATATTTTATCTATCATAGTAATGTATGATTTATCGTAAGGAAGATTGTCTTTAATAAAAGCACTAATAATTATGGTTTTTATTTTGCAATTGGTATCTTTCTCTCTTATTTTTTTTATTAAATCTATTCCAGACATTTGAGGCATTCTATAATCAGTTATAACTATAGAACAATTACTTCGATTGTTATAAAAATAATTCAATGCTTCCTTAGGATTTTGAAATGATACTATATTGAATCCATTGGATGATAAATATTCTGTAAATAATTCAAGAATATCTTTTTCATCCTCCACCAATAAGATATAATTATCGTTATTGTTGAATGATTCCAATACTATTGTTATTTGAAACTATAATATAATATTTAATAGTTTGAGATAATTTTATCACTTTAGTTCTAGATTATTCATATAATGAAAAAATGAGGATAGCGGTGCAAAAAGAATAGTCTATTATAAAGATGCAACAAACTTGGATTTAGATTTTTTTTCTTTCCAAATGAAAATATTTAACAAGACTTATTATCAAAAGAATTTAATGAAACAAATCTATTTTATTATTACTTTAATTATAACTCTCTCCATATGGATACTACCTTTACATTCTGAAATTACTTTTGCTCAAAATGAAACATCAGAAATTGAGGATTCTTTAATTACAACTGAACAAATAGACAAGTCAATTGAAACAAACAATACTTCACCTCAAGCTGACAATGATATACCTTTAATTAAATAGATGATTCCATAATAAATTTCAAATTATTTTAAAATTTTATGTTATACAACATCGATTAATTTATTTAAAATATAAAATACCGATAGCGGTTCTAAAAGAGGAGTCCAATGTAGAAATACTACTATCTTGTATTTAGCTTTTATTATTAGAAACTTATTTTAAAGACTTGTAACATTTTCAAATGCGAATTATAAATTTGAAATTAATCTCCTATTTCTAGCCTACTTCTGTATTTCATAATTGATAAATGCGTAATAACTTATTTTAGTATTATTTGAAAAAATGAAAAGACGATGATTACAGAGTATTGAGGTTAAGATTACATGAAATTAAATGAAACTTAAAGGAAGTTGCTGGCAATAATAAAATATATTGGGAAGCTTTTCTTTATGGGGTTATTCATAATTAAACTTCTTCATCATCCATTTATTCTTCTTTATCTATAACTTCGGTTTCATGACCTTCTCCTACAGGAAGAGGGTTTTCTGGTTGTTTTACTTCTGTCAGTAATTTCTTTTTCTTTTCTTCTTCTTCCTTAATTCTTTTGGATTCTTTATTTAGTTGGTTCTTATTAGTTGAATCAGACATTCTATTATTATTTATCAGATATGAAATAAAAATAATTTGTTTTCAATTGCAATACTTTATTCATAAACTCGAAAATCATAATCCTCCTTTAGTATATGAAGTAGAACATATGAGAATGAAATACTCTATAAGATTTCAAAGCATTGAGAAAATTTGTATTGGTCTGGACTATTCTCTGTTTTTTTCAACTTAGTCGAATCTTATCAGTTGATTTGGAGTTGATTTGAAAAACTTCTAGATTTACAGCTGCACCTAATAAATGAACAGATTTTATTATTTTAGATATTTCATTAGTAGAAATTAGCTCATCATTACCAAGAAAATGCGTATGTAAATCGAATAATGCAGAGAATGTAAACTAGCTCCTAGTGATGGACATCTATAAACCTGTACTTGTTGACGGTGACAATCATTGTGGATATATTGGTTTTAGACAACCTTTTTCAGCTTCTCTGACTGGTGATGGTGCTATAGATGTAGTAGTAGAAGAATGGAAGTCCTAAACATGTGTTCTTAATATTTCTTAATAAATATATCAAAAATTTCTACTAATTGAGTTAATCTGTATATTTATCCAACTGGGTAAAGAGTAGAGCCCTCCATTAGTGGGGTTCTACTACATAGTATTTAGTATTTTCGTCACCTAATTTTTCTGAAATAAATGGAATAGTATAGCATAAATATAAGATTGACCATTCATGTCTTAAAAATATAATAAAAAAATAGATTGATTAGATACCATAATTCAAAATTTCAGATTGTATACTAGGTTATAATTAATATCTAGTTGGTCTTTCGTTGATATTGTTGTTGTTGCTAGTGTTTCCGTCTCTATTTTGGCTAATACCTGATAGTGATTGTATATAATTGATGTTTGTTTTTGCGCA
>CAWIYT010000302.1:0-7086 GCA_963840085.1 uncultured Nitrososphaerales archaeon | reverse complement strand
TAATTATGTAACAGTTAGACTCTGAAACAAGTTATATAACGATGCTTTCAGTATCATTTCTTTTATCATGTTCTCAAACCTGATAGCAGTAACATATTCTCTATCAAACATTCTCTTCATACAGGAGAAGACAGTTTCTGCAATCCATCGCTGACCATAGCTAACGCTATTCTTCCAATTCTGTAAATTATTTTTCTGCATTTTCACCGTCTTGTTTCTCTGGTAATGATTGGTCTTTCTGCATCTGGAATTCTTTCTGACTTTTATTGCAGGATTAATTCCCTTGAATGATGGAAATTGAAAATTATTGTTACTATCATAGGCACTATCTGCGATAGTCATATCTATTATCTTGTTATTCTTTATTGTAATATCATCTACTAATTTGGGTAGTACTTTTCCATCATGTACTTGTTCACTGGTTACTTGTAATGATAATATTCTCTTTCGTTTGATATCTACGGCAACATGTATCTTTAGATAGCCTCTCTTGACATTCCACTTATGTCTAATCCATTCTCCTCTCTGTTTGTAACTTACACCAGTAGAATCAATTGCAATTACAAAGTTATCATCATATAAATTAGACTTATCATTATCAGAAATCTTTATATTTAATCTGTTTATTCTTCTACAAATCCTGCTATAATCTGGAATTGATGGTAACGTATTTGCAGCATGTGCTCGTACTACGCCTTCAGTTTGTCTATACGGTAAGTGAAAGTATGCTCTCATGTAGCCAAGTAATTTGATAAATGACTCTGGATATACGAATTTTCTACCTTCTTTGCCTTCATTCATCTTCTCTAGTTCAGAATCCCAGTTATCGATAACATCAAAATCAAGTAATATCTCACCACGTTTAACAAGAGATTCATTGTATTTCTTCCAATTTCTCACATGATATGACTAAAATAGGTTAGCTAAATGTGTTAGGAATGATGAGTTGCGCAACAAGGCATTGTGTGCTGTTGTATCAGAGGAATCAATGTTTCATGTTTTCTGTCAGACACTGGAAATGTAATAACAATTCCATTCCTTTTGTAGATACCGAAAACTAGATTTTTGTGCTCAATAGAACCCCATCCACGCTTCCCTCCTTTATGATGACCTCCAAATAATGCCTCATCAATTTCTATTTCTCCAGATAGTTTCAGATTCTGTATTTCCAGTATAAGCGAATCATAGATTGCTTGCCTGAATATTCTAAATGTACGTTCAATTGTTGCTAAATTAATAGATATATACCATCGTATTCTGTAAGCAGGAACCCCAAGCACAAATAGATATAACAAATGAGATATAATATCAAACGAGATTTTTAACCTTGCCAAATAGGTACATGTGAAATCACTAAAAACATACCTACACCGTTTACATGAATATCTCCTCCTTCTTTTCTCACATGATGATAAATGATTTATGTACCTGTAGTTACATCTAGGACATTTTCTTTTTCCACTCCATCTACCCTGCTGAAAATATAACCTACTTTTCTGACTGTTTGTAGCCAATTCTAATGGATTGATCTCACGCACAAACCACGCATAAGATAACAATCATTATTATGTACTTTTTGTTTCAAATGTTTAGGTATTACCTTATAAAATATATTACCTCAAATTATATAAATAAAAAGAATATACATACAATTATTGCAACGATTAGAGAAGCTATAGAAAAATACAGAAATTCATAATTCAAAAGTATTTTTGTAACAAGAAAAGTACCAAATCCGAATAATAATCCAGTTACCGTTACAGATGTTGCCATTAAAATACTAATTTTATTATCTAAATTTTGTTGTGTTTCTAATTCTATTTTATAATGTGATTTTAATTCGTCAAGAAATTTCTTATTAGAAAATTTATCTGACATTAATAAAAATAAGTTTTTATAATTATTAAAAGCTATACTAAATAATATGCCTAATGGTACTGGTCCACAAAGTTCTTCTAAAAAATCTACTAAAAAAATCACAACAGCGAAGGAAGTAAAAGAAACAAAATCAGTTCCTATAACCGTACAATCAAACATACTTAAAGTTCTGATAAATGAACGTCCTCTTATTCCATTACTGAGAGTTTTAAAGAAGAACAGAGAATTGCACACAAGAGAATTACTTATTACTATGGGAAGTTGGGGGTATGGACAATCCTTAATGAAAAGAGCAACAAATTTAGGTTTGATTGAAAGAAAGGTAAAAAAAGAAAAATCTCCTGGGCGAGGGAAACCAAGGATTTATAATTCTTTAACAAATAAGGGTAGAGAAGTAGTAGGATTAGCTGATAAAGTAGGATACACAAAGTAATTTTTGGAAAAAATCTCTTATCTATTATAAGATTACTAGTATTTGAACAAACTTTAGCCAAAAGTAGATAAGAATTTTTGTTGTCTGATAGTAACTAATAGTATCGGAGTTACTTATATCAACTATTAATCACTTTATAATGGTTTAAATGCAATGAGTTGTTTTATCCTCTCTATAATGTATAACTATTGTAGGTCAATGTGAATATTAGGTAAGATGAATGAGCTACGCTAAAATTTTCCCCAAATGGTCGCTATTCTGAAAGAATTAAAGAACTAGAGCTACATCACTATACATACCTTAAGTAATAATACTCAAAGTCTTGGTATAGACTTATATCCCAAACAAAGGAAATCACAATAAAAAGTTTGTTCTGTCGATAATAGAATTTCTAAAAGAGATAGGATGGTTAGTGCAGGATGAAAATGGGAAAAACATACATCGTTACACAACAAACACAACTAGAAGGGTCACGCCCGGATGACACCACGGCTGCGGCAAAGAACAAGTATTACCTAAATACATTGTAGAAGCAAACCAAATATAGTCGAAGCGAAATTTTTCTTAAACATCCAATAATGTTGGATGATGATAAGCCTGAAGTAATAGAGCTGTTTATACAAGTACTAAAACAAATAGCTATAAAGCGTTATATTTTGTAGACCACGATTAGTATTAGCAGCATATAACATTCATCAGTACTTAACAGTCTTGTAATTAACTTGGTAGTATATAATGTAAAGTAAAAGTGATTATTTTGGATTGATTGCTTCTGAATGAAGTTGTTCATAGATAATAAAACCAAGTAACTAGTTTTAGTTTACACAAATAACTTACGAATGTCTTTACAATGCTCTTAACTTCCTTTTTTTTATATTTAAACAAACTCCATCTATATTATCAAAGAGACTTATCTTTTATAGCATATTCATAATTAATGTCGTACAATAAAATAGACTCTTTACATCCGGAAATTGGAAAAACTATTGCTTCTGAAAGATTTCTCAATACAATGGATGGTTTTTGGTTTTCTCTAAAACCTAATGTAATCATAAACTCTTTTGACTTTGTTACAGTAGATACTTTGTTTAATAGTAAGTCAATTGGAATTATAAAAGAATTACAAGCAGTTACTGCTGCTGAGCACGATTATTATAATTATTATTTGTCTGATAATCATACAATATCAAGTACAAAAGAACAATTGAAGCAAAAAGGAAAAGAAAAAGAGGATGAAGAAGATGAAGAAGAAAAAAGTAAACAACTATCTAAGAGGCAATTAAACAGTCTCATATTGGTAAAAGTGGCAATAATGGCAAATACAGGAGTGAAAATAGAAGGATATGAAGAGAGTAAATCTGTAAATTTTCCTGTAGGTGTAGGTAAAACGGTTAGATTTGCTACTGAAGAAGAAATTATATTTGCTTTAGGAATACATCAGATGGAAAATCCCATACCAGCCGGTATCATAGAAACAACAAATGGTCTTGAAGTTCCTATTACATTGGGTCTATCTTATTTGGCTGGTGCAGATACCGCACATGTTAATGCATCAGGAATATCAGGAAACAGAAAAAGCTCTTATATTTTATTTTTGTTACAATCATCATATCAGACACTTAAAAGGATGAATCAAAATGTTGCATTAATAATATTTAACACAAAAGAACAAGATTTGCTATATATAGACCAAAAAGAAAAATATACCAAAAAAAGAACTGAAAGATTATTTGATGTATTAGATTTGGATATAGAGCCATTTGAAAATGTAACTTATTTTCTTCCAAGAGGAAAAGACGGCAAACCTAATTCTATTCATATACCAAAGAATTACAGAACATATTCTTATGAGCTCAAAGACGTTTATGATAGACTTGAATTGTTATTTTCTGAACCTTATGAGTTACATCATGATTTTTCATCAATAATAAATTACATTTCTGAATCTTGGCCACTAAAAAGTAATATTGGAAACAAGGATATAAGTACATGGACTGACCTTACTGAATTTAAAGAATATCCTGAAGCAATAATATCAAACAAATCTTCGCTTTTGTCTTTTTTAGGTAGATTACAAAGGTTTAGAAAATCTCCCATGTTTATTGATAAAAAGAAAACCAGTACTTATCTTGGTAATGAAATTAAAAAAATTAAAGCAGGTGAAGTCTTTGTAATAGATGTTGCAACAATATCTTCTTTTGATGTGCAAGCCTTTGTTGTAGGGGATGTAATGAAAAGTATTGATGAGATGTATTCTTCAAGATACTATAACCTTGAAGATGATAATAATAGTAATAATAAAGATATAGATAGCGATAAGAATAATGTTCAAAAAGACCAAGAAAAGCTACATTATATTTTAGTCTTTGTTGATGAAATTAATAGATATATACCTAAATCTCAAAATGGAAAAATGGGTCCAGTTTCAGAACAAATAATGAGAACAGTAATTGCAGGAAAAACCAGAGGAACTATTTTATTTTCTGCACAACAATTTAAAAGTGCTACAGATTATAGATTACAAGAGAATACTGATTTACATATTACAGCAAAGCTAGGGTTATCGGAATTATCTACTGAGCCTTATTCAATGATTGATGAAAGTACAAAAATGAATATAGTTAGACTAAATAAAGGAGAATTGGTTATGATTCATCCAGCATTCAGACACCCCATAAAAATTGGATTTCCTAGAGGTACATATAAAGAACCAAAGTAATAATTGTTCTTTTATAAATAAGTATCTAAATATAGGTTCTTTAAAATTTACCTCACACTTATTACTATTTAATATTAGATTCTTATTATTGCACCGCTATCGGTATTAATTCTTTTTTTAACTCAATTTAATGATATTAATATAAAATATATAAAAATAATTTTAACTTTATTATGATGGAAGTATCTTTTCAATCATAGATATATTATTATTGTCACTTACATAAGATGTATTATTATTTGTTTTAACTGATTCCTCTACTAATTCTGGAGTTGTAATAAAGGAGAATTCTCAATTTCTGATATTTCATTTTTCTCTTGTGCAAAAATAATTCCTCCTGCTGAATTTATGGATAATATTCCAATTGCAAGGGTTGTCACTTAGCATTCATATACTATAAAATAATTGTTAATTAATTTATATTTCTTATAAAGAAGATAATAAAAATTTATAGATATTTATTCTATATTTGTTTTAGCAAACTTGTTTATATTATATCTTGAATGTTGATAGAAAATGATGAAAGCAGCAATATTCTTAATGATGACAATAATGATGATGATTGCATTATCTACTACTATATCATCACAAACACATTACGTATATGCAGAGAATAAGGCTAAAGAATTATGTTCAAAGTATAATGGAGAATGGAATAATGGCAAATGTAAGATTAAAAATGATAAAGATGAAACAGATTTTGAAGATGAATTATGTCATAATAAAAAAGATGCCAAAAAATATGAAGAAATATGCAAATCCTGTCCAAAATGCAAAAGTCAAGATTGATTAACTAAATAAAATATCTCTCTCTTTTTATTTTTAAACAATTCAAATAAAAAAGTTTTTAATAATAAAAGATAACGTCAAAGTAAATTAATTCTTTTACATGACAAATTAAATTGTAATGATTCTATTGCGAGTTGGCTTTATCCATCTACACACCATCTGTCTTTTCCTAAACAAGTATTCTATTACAATGATTGTATAAATTTTTTCATTCTCCTTTTGAATAATGTACTATAATAATTATATAGAACATGATGCAGTCTAAGTTAATGATGTTATCGGCTCTGGTTAAAAAAACTTAAATTAAAAATGCATTAAAATGGATATTTAGTGGATTGAGTATATTCTTTATTGCTATATTAGTTTTCATGTTAGTTCATGATTCTCTAACAGGCACATCTTCACAAACAACAGCAGAATACTGTGCAAAATATGGCTTTTTAGTATCGCCTAATTGTTGATAAAATAAATGGGTGTCAGAAGAATGCCATTATATCTCTAACACCTACCTTGAAGATAAAATGCACAAATTCTGTTTGTGGTAGTAATAATCCGTAAATGTAAAATAAAAAAATGTTTATTTTAGAATCTATACCAATTAGCCTATATTTTCTAATTCTATTTACTTATAATATCATATAAGCAGGAAAAAATATTTGCTATCGTGTTTAATATATGTAATCTTAAACTACTTTAAAGTATTCCAACAGCGATTTGATTAGAAAATATATGCTAAGTGGTATATAACCGCTTTTTACAATGGTTTAGTCCTATTAGTTTAAAACCCTAATGCAGAATTTACTAGAGATGTATATTATGTTAATACATTGGTTTTATGATAGTTTTATAGACTTGTCTTTTCTGCTTTTAAAATTATATTCTATAAATATTTAATATCTTAATTTTATTATAATAAAAGCTAAATATAAGGTAGTATTATATCTACAATAGTAGACTCTTATTTTAGAACCGCTATCGGTATTACTGTCTCCTGCAGATATTTCACCTTTCTATATTTTTTAAAGTATCCAAAATCAATCTTATGAAGTTCTAATTATGACTAGACTATTTTAAAAATAATTTAACATTTTATATAGATAAACAAAAGAAGAAGATGATGATATTTATCACATAACAATTAAGCGATTAACAATTCCATATACTTGCTGATTTCCAAAATGATTTCCTGTATCTTTATCATCTGGGTCAATAGTTATTGTATTGCCTTTGGAAATGGTTATTGATACTTCTGCATCATTCCATATAT
>CAWIYT010000301.1:0-8605 GCA_963840085.1 uncultured Nitrososphaerales archaeon | reverse complement strand
TACTAATGATGACGATAGACCTGAAACTATCCTGGAAATTGCAAACTTTTTCCTACGAGTAAAGTCATGAGTATCTTGATCTATAAGAACCAAATGTAATACACTTTGAGAAAATAATCAATTCAGCTACTGAACCGCAAATTAGCCATAAATCTGAGGTAGATAATACAGAATGTTGCTCACTTGATACTAAACGTCTAATGCCAACTCCCACTGCAGTAATTGCAACAACTAATGGAAAGTGTGTAAATAACCAGATTGAGAATAAGAAGGTTCTTCCTTTTTTGAGAATTTGTATAGGTAATCTACCTGTACTATCAAAATATAACCACCATAGGCTAAAAGATATACATAATCCCAAAGAAGATACAGTAACTGAATAAACATTCCAAACTTGTTCAGTCATTCCAGTCACTATACTAATAATTGATTCTCCCAGTACAATAATCGTAAACAATCCCATTCGTTCAGGTAAATGAGATATATGAGGAGCAAATTTTGGTAATTTAATAGTCAGTAATAGGAGTAGCAAAATCAATTATTAATCCAATAACCCATAATACAAAACGTATTTCTGTAAAGGGTAACAAAAGCAGAAATTAACCAAATGATTGCTGCAATAGAGAAACCAATTATATATCTTTTTACCAAAGGATTAGCAGCAGATTCTGATTCTGAAGATTTAATAGCTCTGAATACACGGACATATTCTATTACAAGTATTAAACGCATAAATGCATAAGATATTGCAAAACCAGAAAAATTATTATTAAATGCACTTGAAATATTGACTGCCATAGCAACTGCGCCTCCCATTTGCAATAGCAGTAGAAGTCGATGTCCTACATCATCAGAGTAAAATCTAGTAGCAAAGAATGTTGTACCTATCCATGACCACCAAACTGGAATAAAGAGAAACAAGAACCTAAAAAAATTTGATAAAGATATATCATGCAATAAATAATGAGATAGTTGTGAAACTGTTACTACAAAAACAAGATCATAGAAAAGCTCTAACCATGTTGCATGACGTTCTTCATTTTTATTTTTTTTATCTTGATTATGATCCATTTTATTTAAATAGTATTATTCAAATTGTTATTCTGATGATATTCTTAAGAATGAGTATTTCTAATACAGTCAAGAAATTCATCTATCTTATAATATTGTCTAGATTATGAAAACAAAATAAAAAAATAAGGAACATATTATTTGTACACAAATATACTATTTTGCAGTAATGCCTGTACAGTAGGATCTATCCTTCCAGCCTGAGCCATGGTATAGCAATGGGCTAACATGAACTGCTGCGCTCCGCCAAGCCTATTTTCCCATTTAGGTAACATGTTATTTGCACAGTTTTCGCTTACTGCATCAACTCTTTTCGCCAAAGAGAAAATAAAAGGTTGTTGTTTCCTCCTCCTACCTGCTTTGCAATCTCACCAAATGAGACTTGTTGGTTTGCTTGAGCAGCTGCCCTTTCCAAGTCGGATACAAATTCTCTCTGTACTATTACATCGTTTCTTGTTCCAAGTCTAGTAAGATGGCCACCAACAAATGTGTTAAAGTCATAGTTGTTTAACGCTATATCATGAGCTTTGATAAAGCCTGCAACATCTTTAGCTGTTGCCAAGTACGGAAACGGAACCCATCCTGGAAATACAACATCAACTAGCATGAGTACCTTTTGTTTTGGAGCATAAATGAATATGTTTCCAGGTAAGTGATTATTGCCATAATAGTCCAGTTGCAAAGTTTGGTTTCCAATCTGCAAAGTATAATTATTCGAGAAAGTTTCAGTAGGTATTGGTGGAACCATAGAAGCATTTGTGGCCAATGTTTTAGCTCTTTGTAATTCCGCAGCAGTTTCTTCTTGAGCTATAATAACAGCATTTTTCGGAAACATTCCTGCAGCACCAATATGGTCTATATGGGCATGGCTGTAAATTACATGGGTAATAGGTTTGTCAGTTACCTCTGATATAGCTTTAAGATAATTTTTACCAATAGAAGGAGGAGCATCAACTGCTACAACACCTTCGTCTGTTACTAGAAACATTGTATTATAAGCACCATCTGTTACCCAAAATAGACCATCACGGATTTCTTCAACTAGATATCCTTTCGAAGGAATAACAGGACCTTTTGCTGCTTCAGGTATTTGATTTTTGGTTTCTGTTTGATTTTCTTGTGCATAAACAGAATGTAAATAATGATACAGTAATAATAGCAAGAATTGATACTGTTGATAATAAAAATAAAACAAAGGAAGATTCCTCTGCATTTTCATTGATTATAGGTAAAAAACATAGTATTTTTAACTTTTAATTTTACAATCTCATTACCTGATTCTTGTTACCATATTAAACTATTAGATACAAATAGTATGTATAAGGAACATAAATGAACAAAAAAATATTGATTTTTATACAAAATTATTATGGTTACGATTGGTCAAATTAACAGTTAATTTTGATGATCCAACAACATACCATCTATATTATGGAGATGAATGTTGAAAAGATGAAGATACATTTGGTAATAATATTTGATAGTCCAATACTATATTTAGCTTCAAAAATTAAAAAATTTTTCAAAAATGAAAAATGTGATTAGTATTATATGATTTTGAAATAAACTGACCAGTTTTTGGAATTATTTGATATCATGTTTATTAATTGAAGAATCACAACAATATACATGTCCAGATAAAAGACAAATTTTATCTATACTAGAATATAACTTCCATTTCTATGAATAAACACGATCAATTGGTTAAATTAACTGGTTGCACTTTGTAGAACGGTTCAAATCCACATATTTCGCTGAAAAATGGTACTGCCTCTGCATGATCAGTCTTGTGAGAACAAACGTCTCTATATGTGGCTTTCATATTTATATCTAATGACATTGCAGGAATGGCCATGTCAAACAACACACCCATCCTTGTTACTGGAGCCGCCGGAAATGTTGGTTCCGTAGGGCGAGGTGTCGTCAAACGTCTTCGAGAGCGCGATCTTCCAGTCAGAGCGCTTGTACATCGCCTCGACGAACGATCTCGAGTGTTGAGTGAAATGGGAGCCGAACTTATCGTCGCCGACCTCACAAATGGTGCGGACGTAGTAAGAGCGTTGCGCGGTTGCAAGCGGATGTATTTTGGCATGAGTATCTCGTCATCATATCTTCAAGCTACGGCTATTGCAGCAGCCGCAGCAAAAGAAATCCCCGACTTCGAGATTCTCGTGAACATCTCGCAAATGACAGTTTCGCAGATGAGTCTAACTGAAATGACCGAATCACCTCAGCAGCAACAACATTGGCTCGGCGAGCAAGTCCTTAACTGGTCTGGAGTGCCTGTAGCACATGTGAGGTCGACGATCTTCCTGGAACCTTTCTTCTCTAGCATGGCGACCTCATCAATCGCCAAAGATGGAACAATTAGATTACCATTTGGCTCGGCGCGAATTTCACCAATTTCCGCTAGCGATGTGGCAAGAGTCGTTTCCACAATTTTGGAAGATCCCACCAGTCACCGAGGGAAGGTCTATGAACTGACTGGTCCTCGATCAGAAGACATGAATGAGATCGCAAAAGAATACGCGATCGCACTAAATCGCCCAGTGAAATATGTGGACACGCCATACGACAAGTGGCTGAAGGAAGAATTATTGCCACTCAATTTACCTCAATACGTTTTTCACCACGTTTCCACTATGGCTAAGCTCATCGCGGAAAATCGCTATGATCGGTTGACATCGGACGTGCAGAAGTTAACCGGAAAACCAAGTATGAGCGTTCGAGAGTATGTAACTGCGCATCCTGAGGTATTTTCCACTGCTGCAGTCACGCGTTAGAAAACAGGTGAACATTATCGACGCGTACGTCATCGACGGAGTTTTTACTCCACGCGCGAGCGTGCGAAAAGGTATAAGCGCCTATTGCGACATTCATCCACACGAGCTTGTCACTTCATGCTTCAAATCCCTCTGCGAACGGCAGCCCGAGTCTTTCTCAGAAGTGTCGTCCGTATATCTAGGCTGTGTTAGCCAAGTCAACGATCAGGGCGATAATCTCGCGAGGAATGCCGTTATCTGTCAACGCAATCCTTCTTGATCAACAAGAAGAAGGAAACAGGATGATGATGATAAGGAAAATGCACTAGTATATTCTGATTCTTCTGATGACAACAATAGCAGTGATAACTAGTAGACGTTACACTGTTGAAGTGTGGATGACACTACAAAAATTTAAGGATGATTATAGCAAGGTCTCTAAATATACAGACTGATGAATCATTGTTTATGGTGCAGCAGTAAAAAGAGCATAAACTTCCTAATTGGTAGGAGAAGTTAAGTTGTGTTGTAAAACCTAATCGAGACCAACTCATCCAAATGGTCAATTGATCGATGCAGGCCATTTAGCACCAATTGTTGATAAAATACTTCCGCTTTCTCAAGCTAGTCAGGCTTATATGGATGATAGGAGCCGTAATATACATGGCAAGGTAGTTCTGAGTATTGCAAAATGATAATAATAGAGGTTTACTGTTGATAAAATGATATCCAAAATTCTTGTTGCTATGGATGGTTCAGAGTCATCATTAAGAGCATATTCATATGCTTCTTTTTTAGCCAAGCAATGTAATGCTGCACTACTCATAGTAAACATATTTGACGCATTTGAGAGAATTTAAGGTAAGATAAAGCGAGAATTTCGAGAAATTGCTAGGCAAATAGAGGCGGGGGTTGGAACAGCCGTAACTGTAGAAATCCTTGACGATTATAAATCTCAAGCTGAAAATTCTGGAATAAAACAAGACAATAATGCATGAATGAAATGCAGTCTGTAGAAATATTGCATATAGCAGAGGAGGAAAATGTGGATACAATAGTAATTGGAAGTACAGATGTCAATTCATCTAAGCAATTTCCTCTAGGCGGCGTGCCTCACAAAGTCATTCGCCATGCGAAATGTCCAGTAACTGTTGTTAGGTAACAAAACAAGATAAGGTTAATTCAGTTTAGTAGAGATGTCAAAATAAGCAGTCTCAAATACAAGAGAATATATCTCATATGAAATATTCATGTTATTTTGGCACATTAAGTCGATGATTTTCGGATTAATAGTGTCATACTACTCACTAGCTTCAAGGATTCATATCTGCTTGGTCCCATTGATTAAATGGGTTCAATATTTTTAATAATATAATTAATTTTTAATATATGTTAATTCATTTATCTAAGATTTTTTAACTAGAAATGAACTTCTTGTTATAAGGGGATTCTATCTGCTTGGTCCCATTAACTAAAGAGAATCAATACTTTCAAATTGGCAAAAGGAATATGTTACTAAAGTCCTTAGTATTATAAAGATTGAACATCGGACAAGATATATTTCAAATGGGTTCAGTACTATTTTTAGACTAAATGTGTGGGATTTGAACCCTTCTATAAAGTGGGGCCAGTTAATATTTTTTATTGCTTTGCTAATTTAATAGATTATCAATAATAAATCAGTTATATCAAATTCTCAAGATTAATCTGTTCTGAATTGTACCCAATCTAATGCACCAGTTAAATAACTATCAAACAAGCAACATAACTGAACTCCTCTGCATCTAGTAATATCACGAAATACTTAGGTAATTCAATCCAATGCTCCATATACATATATACAAACTATACAATTATTACCATTAAGTGGCTACAGCAAAACAAGTCTTAATTTTAGGAGCAGGTTTTGGAGGATTGGCATCAGCCAGCTTATTACGAAAGAGTCTTCAAAAGGAAGAATGTCAAATTACTGTCATTGACAAAAACCAGTATTTTATGATGGGCCTTGTGAACTTATGGATACTAAATGGAACTAGAAGATTGGAGCATTCCCAAGTTGCTCTGAATAAGCTAGAAGCCAAAGGAATTAAATTTTTGAACGATGAAATAATAATGATAGATCCATCTAAAAATAGCGTTACTACTAAAACCAACCATAATAAATTACAATACGATTATTTGATAATAGCACTAGGTGCAGAACTTGCACCAAAACGAATCAATGGATTTGAAGATAATGGAAGTTGTTTTAACATATATGATGCTCAGCAAGTCCCAAGTCTGCGAGAAAAAATACTTTCTCTAACAAGTGGTCGTATAGTAATCTGTATAGCGGATATTCCATATAAATGCCCGCCAGCACCTTATGAGGTGTCATTATTGATCAATGATATATTGATTAAAAATGAAACAAGAGATTCCATTGATTTGGATATATACGTACCAACACCAATTTCATTACCTGTAGCTGGAGCAACTATGAGTCAAGAGGTTGTCAACTTGCTTAATGATAACCACATCAATTTCCATCCTCTACATAAAATAAAAAAAGTATTAGATAAAAAAACAATAGAATTTGAAAATGGCAGTAAGACAAGCTATGATATATTAGTATTAATTCCTCCTCATCAAGTTCCTCAAATCATCAAGAATTCTGATCTGTTAGGAGATGGCGATCAACATTGGATCAATGTTGACAAATTTACCCTTAGAACAAAATACAAGAATGTCTTTGCAATAGGCGACGTAACCGAGATTAGACTTGATAAAACCACAACCATCCCCAAAGCTGGAATATTTGCAGAGGGCGAAGCAAAGGTAGTCAGCCAGCAAATTATCAATGAAATTAAAAATAACAATAGCAATAAAGCACCTACAAAGTTTGATGGAAAAGGGTTTTGCTTTATGGAAATAGGAGATAAAAAAGCTGGCTATATCGATGCAGACTTCTATAATGAAAGAGGTCCTACTACTAGGCTTGATCCACCGTCATACGAGTTCTATCAAAAGAAACTTGAGTTTGAAAGAAGCAGATTAGACGAATGGTTGATGTGATAATAATAGGACTTATTTAGTCCTAATGCCCTCTTCCTTTAAGTTCTACTATTGAATCAATAATGCTTACTTTTACAAAATCTAATATCCAATTCAAAATATATGAACCCACTTAAGAATGAGGCCAGTGGGATGTGAAACAAATTTGACATAATTTTTGGTACCTTTATAAAAATTTTTATAATATTTCAGAAATTCAATACTCAATAGTTTTATAGTTTTAAATAAAATGATAATAACAATAATAAAAATGAGAATATCTTAGCTTTTTTAAAAAATCTAGAGGATAAAATTTAGATTAAGAAGATGATATAAATTTCTCATGCCAGCTAATAAAGATAAATATTTTAGTTGTATTTTTTGTGGAGCTGAATTTATTGCTGTAAAACCAGACGATATACATACAAAAGCAAATAAATATAAAATTAATAGAGATGATATAGAAACATTACATAAATGCAATGAGTGTGGACAAAATAGTAGAATATATTGGTCTGAACAACAAAGATCTAACTAATTTTTAGTAAATATTTGTTTTATTATTTATTATTTTGTGATCTTATTTGGTTAACTATTTTGTTATACTTTCAATAGACATATTGAATATGTTACTTCAATATATTATAAAGATTAGACATGGGACCAGATAATTTCAAATGGGTTCCATACACTTTTTCACCTAAACTTGTGGGATTTGAACCCTTCGATAAAGTGGGACGAGTTACTTTTTTTACTTTAAAATAGATCCTTTTAATTTTTAGAGTTAAATATTCTCCAGACTATGTGCAACCTTATGGTTAGCTCAAAGCAGTTGTTATAAAATTCATTTGTCAAATTAATTAATTGTTATTATTAATTTACAAGATTCACTATATTAAATATTACACTACCGGTAAGTTCGAACCTAGACAACATACATGAAGACATAGACTAGAAGATTTTCATATTGTCAGGTTCCGTTAATAACATATAATTAATAAATAACAAAAAATGGCTGAAAAAAATAAATTATCGCAGGTAAAGGTGTATTTCTTTAAAGAACCTGAAATCGAAATGATAATTAAAAATAATAGAATTAGTAGCCAAGCACTCCTTACTCTATATGATTTAGTATGGGAATCAGAATTCAAAAATATCTTAAACCCAGGCAGAATTTGGCTTAAATTTAAAGGAGAGGATAAGCCTTTTGGAATACCTCTCAGGGAAAAGAAATCTCATAATAAAATAGATCTTGGAGATATTATTCAAATCACTGATGATTACTATATTGTTAATACTGTTGGAGTAAAGAAAATAAAAATAATTAAGAATTGATTTCATTAACTCGATGATGAAATGTTGTAAAATGGTCTTCTATTATGTTAAGGTGTATATTTAAAATAAAGTCTAATTTAATTATAAATTTTCTATTAACAGGTAAATTACTGATAGATTACAAAATATTTCAAATCTACATTATCATTAATGAATGATTCACTAAATTTGAAATCTTTACAATACTAAGAATTTAATTAATAAATGTCATGGCTTTGTTAATTAAAAAATATACTTAGTCTCAAAACGCTTTTCATTTTCCCATATGTGTTGTTAAAATTTGTCAAAAACCGAACAATGCCTTTATCGTTACATGTTCATTGTTTTTGTATTTTCATGTTCTTAGTCTAAGAAATACGTCTTATTCATTGGAATCATTAAGACATGGAAAAATGAGTTGTAAG
>CAWIYT010000300.1:0-10196 GCA_963840085.1 uncultured Nitrososphaerales archaeon | reverse complement strand
AGGGGTATTTGGCACATGTTGATAGATTATATCACAAAGCTAAATCCATTTCTATATTTATGATAAACGGATAGCACAATGTTGATAAAAGATTAGAGACTTAACTTAAAACAAATTACAAGAATAAAAATATGTTTATGCTAACTAAAATTTATGTCTTTTTCTATCAACATAACCTCTTAACAATCATTTTGGAGAACAAGAGTTGTAATATTAAATTTTATAGTTATTATTTCTATGTGCAGATGTAAAGCGACATTTTGCATAATTTGTAAATAGATTGATTATGCTCTCCATATACAGTTTGAACGATGTGACAATATTCTTAGTGTCACACGATGAAACCAAATTTATCCCAGAGAGAGATAAAAAAATAATTTAATATTTAATGCTAACTTAAGATAATTGATATAATACTAAATTCATAGATATGAAAAATAAAAAAATATCTTTCTCTCTGGGTCTAAAATAGTTTCTAAGCGTGACAATGTCACACCAAAACTGTCACATGCTTAAACTAAATTTATACTCCGAGATAAACAAAGTTTTAAATTCTTTCAAAATATTAATAACTATTTGGGATTAAGATTATTGAACAGCCTCTTATTTTCGCTTTAGAATTTCTTTTCAATTAACTACAAAAATTCCTTTTACTAAATTATCTGAAAATATATCAAATATTGAATTTATAACAGAAGGCAAAATTCTAACAGGATTTATTATAACTTTAGAAAAATCTATAGAAGAAAAAGAGGCAAAGAAATTATAGATTGTGCAAATGTTCTAACTAATTTAATTTGCATAAAATCACATAGATATACATCATGTTTTCAGACCGTTCATGAATTCATTAGACAAGATGGATCTGCAACAATTCAAAAAAATATTACATTTAGTCGAAAAATAGAAGGAACACCGGTATCATTAATCTTGAAAGATACATTTTCTTATATATTAGATTCCAATAAACCTCATCTTAAATAACATCTAAATTACATGGCTAAATCTATAAAATATTTTCAAGAAGGTTCACCTGATCATTCTTTAATAGAGGCTTTTAAAATTATTGAAAATGATAAGAATTTTAACAATTATTACAAGTATTATGCTCTAAGAAATATTTTAGTACATTCTCCTATGAATTTGGCCCCATGTTATCGGAAGAAAACTGTAAATTCTTTTAATAATAATTTCAACAATGAGGACTTTGATTACATTGACTATGATGCAAAAATTTTGAATCTTGAATCGAATAAAACTAAAAGAAAGTTAAATGAAGGTATTTTAGAATTCATTAAACTAATAAATCAATATCTTGGAATTGAAAATTAAATCTAAAAATGGTATCTATCAGGGCCCAAAATATTTTCCTGGTGTGACGTTGTCACACAAAAACTGTTACAGACCGAAAGCAAATTTTCTGAGACAAAAAGTGACATTTAATTTAGTTTATTATAAAAATAAATAAATTATAATAGATCTAGGTTATAGATTCAAGAGTCAAATTTAAAAAGTATTACTATATGTGACTATTATGTTTGGTTCAGTCGGAGAATTAACAAATAAAACATCTGAAATACTACTAGTTTATGGACCCAATCCAGAACCCGAAGGTATCTCCAGGCAGATTTGACAATAAATTATACAAATTACCAAATAATCACGACACCATCTAATTGGGATTGTGATGGTTTTTATATTCCTACAAATAGGTTTGCAGAACAACTCTTATTTCCGACCAAGCCAGGGCCAATAGCAGTAAAATATCATGATCTTCAATCTGCTACTATAACAATGCAAAATAATACTAAATATTATTGTCCAGGCAATTTATTGATATATGAACCTACTGAGGTTAATTGGGAGATACCAACTTTAACGTATGAGGAGGTTTTATCGAGTACTTATCCATATGTTCCTAATAGTATCTTTGTAGAATAGTTCTGATAACTTTCATTTAAGCAATTTATTGCTATTCTAAACAAATAATATTTTTAGTCAATTATATATTTAACATAGTGTTAGTGTAAATTATGACAAATCATTTTGAATATTCTGAATGTTATCTTATTTTTTAGTGTCTGTTAAGTTGTAAAATATACAGTCACTAAAACTTTCTAATATGTGAAAATATCTTTTGAAAGTGCCTCCTCCTCAAGCCATTGCTTTTAATGTGGAAGGAAATTTCTGGGCATCAGATTTTAGCTTTAACAGAGTTCTTAGATATATAAAACCATTCTCCAACGGTCAAGCCATATCTTTGGTTTTGGGTAATCTCTAAAAATAGTCATGTAGAAAAGAAATTACCAGAAATTTTAAAAATTTTAGCACAATGGGTCAATATCACACTACGAAATACTAGAATGAGGATCATGTTCTCCTTTCTTTACTTCATTTATACCTATTAGTGCTTTGTTGCACAACTCATTTAGATAATCATTCATCTCTATCTTCCAATACTAATTGATAATTATGTAATGGCTATACTCTGAAACCAGTTATACAATGATACTTTCAGCATTATCTCCTTTACCATGTTTTCAAATCTAATAGCAGTAACATATTCTCCAAACATTCTCTTTATACAGGAAAATACTGTTTCTACAATCCATCTCTTGCCATAGCTGACGCTATCCTTCCATTGTTGTAGAGCGGTTTTCTGTGATTGTACAGCCTTGTTTCTGAGATAGTGGTTTGTTTTTCTTGGTCTGGACCCATTTGAAATGAGAACACCTTGTAATGGAGACTTTTTTACTCCTATCATTACAGGTATAGGAGGTCATACAGATGCAGGGTGTTAAAGAGAATAGTACTAGAAAGTGGACACCAGAAGACAAGACAAGGATTGTAATGGAATCATTGACTACAAATATCACAGTAGCAGAACTATGCAGAAAGTATAATCTCAATCCAAATGTGTTCTACAACTGGAAACAGAAATTCATAGAAGGTGGTAAGATGGCACTTTCAGGCTCCGGTAAAGACAACATGATAAACAAGAAGAATAAGGAAATAGAGATTGAGCGACTAAAGAAGATCATTGGTGAGCAGACAATAGCAATAGATGTATTTAAAAAAACGTTAGAAACAGGAGGAAGGAGGAAAGGTTAGCAGTGGTAAGGACAATATCAAACAACGGAATGAGCATTAGAAAGACACTGACGTATTCTGGTTGTAGTAAAAATATGTACTACAATAACAACAATAGTAGAAAGAATAATTATAGAAATCATATTGCATCATCATCACCATCATCAATAGAAGAAAATATACAGCAAATTTCTCTGCAAAGGCCAACTTATGGTACCAGAGGAGAATGGCTGCAATGTTAACAAGAATTCTTGGAAGACCAGTCAACCGAAAGAGGGTACAGAGAGAATCTTCAGAAAGATGGGCTACATTACACACCATCAAGAAGTAAGAAGGAAATCATTCGTTCAAAAGTACCCACTATAAAAAAGCAGATAGACCAAACCAGGTATGGGAAGCAGATCTTACCTACATACATTGTGTGGTATTGATGGATGGGGTTATCTCTTTAACGTATTTGACGTATTTACAAGAGAATGGGTTGGCTACTGTTTTGATCTGTCTGCAGTCAAGGAAAATGTCATCATTTCTGTTGAAAATGCTCTTGTAACGCATAAAGATATAGTACCCGAAAACCTGGTTGTCAGAACAGATAATGGATCTCAGTATACAAGCAAGGCATTCAGAAAATCCATATCAGTACTTCGATTGAAACTGGAACATATTTATTACAATACGCCAGAACAGAACGGACACATCTAATCATTCCACAAGACATTAAAGAAGGAGTACATCTGGCCAAATGATTTCCAGAACTACCAGGAAGCAGAATCAGCAATCAGAGATGTGTTTTTAGACTACAACCAGAACAGAATACATTCCGCACTGCGATATCTAACACCATACGAATTCATTTCTAAATGGAAAATACAGCAAGAGGAAAAGGAGAAGGTGATAAATATGGGTAATGAAAAATAATATCCATAAAATAATGGGAAAAGTGTTCCCAAAAATAGAGGTCCAGTCCACTACTGCTAATGGACGCTCAAACCCTTCTCCATTGGTAGCACATGTTCCGATAGCACTTAGCCAAGATCGCGATTCTGTAATGGTCGCAGGTCATAAAATGTTTGATATGGTACTCGAAGCTTCCTTTTTATGTTAAAATGTTTGCTGATGCAGGCTTCCCACTAACATCAGATAAGAAGATGACTGATGATCTTGTTAATAATATGATAATCTCTGGAAATGAAGACACAGTAGCTACATCTTTGACCAAACTTCTGGCTGCAGGTTTGGATGAACTTATGGTAAGCTTGGTGCCTGTTGTAGATGAGAATTATGAGCAAACCCAACTCATGTGTTTGATAGGTCAGCTGTAATGGCTGCTGCAAGTGAGCAACATTATCGTCATCGTATCTTAGTATCCAACCTGGCTTCTTATATTACCTGTACTGAATATGTCATTGATGGAGGAACTATTGCAAGTGTCTAACCCTTAGGTGAATGATGATTTTAGCTTTTCTTATAAACTTGAGTTACTTATCATTTACCCTAATTCAATAGCCCATAATCAGAAATTAACAACCATATTTTTGACGCAAATTTTTACTAGTGTTGTTCTTTATCTTTTTACACTTAAATTAAGTTCAAAAATTATAATCAAACTTAATATTTGACTAGTAGTTAACTCATTAAATATGTATAATTAGTTTATTAGAAATATAGTACTGGTCCCACTTTAGCAAAAGGTTCAAATTCCACTGATTCCCTTTATCTTTATTTTATAGTCTATTAGATGTTGTACTTACCAACATAGGTTACAATTTCACTTACACACATAGGTAACACTTTCTAGTTCTGCTAGGAAGTGTATACAAAATAGAACTACAAACAAAATTTAATTTAATTCATGAGAAAGAATTGACTGGAGATACTGTAACTGACATCTGCATACGATATCAGATATCCAGAAAGATATACTACAAATGGAAGAACAGGTACCTAAAGGATGGCATAGATGGTCTGCAGGATAGAAGTAGAAAACCACACACAATATTCAACCTGCAAAGGTAACAAATGAGATAGAACAAGAAATACTGGATCTACGTATCACAAAAAGATTTGGATGTAACCGTATAAGATTCAGGTTAAAGAGATTAAAGGAAATATCACTCAGTACTAAAACCATATACAAGGTACTGAAAAGACATGGTCTGAACATATTGAAATGTAAAATCAGAAATAGAAAATACAAAAGATTTGCAATGGAAAAACCCAATCAAATGGTACAGATGGATATTTTAGGACCATTTTACCTTCAAAATTGTGCTCAAAAGAATTATTTTATCAGTTGTGAAGATGACTGTTCAAGAAAAACATCAAGTGAATGGTCTGAAAGAAAAAGAAGTGTAGATGTACTAGATGTACTTGAAGACTACATTGTGTAGAGAATGGGAAACCTCACAAAGTAATGCATGACAATGGTAAACAATTTACATCCAAAATATTCAAAGGTTTCTTGAAAAAGAACAAGATAAAGGATAAACCAATTCCAAAATTCTATCCACAACTACAAGGTAAAATTGAGGCATACAACAAAAGATAGTTAAAAATGAGTTTCTAGCAATTGAAAATATTCCCAATGTAAATGATGGAAAGAAAATGTATTACATGTTTGTAAAAGCATACAATGAAGATAGAGAACATGGTGGTATCAATGGTTACACACCATCTGAAATGTTTCTTATGAAAGGAACAAGATTAAATAATTCCAGTAGTAACAACATAGTCAAGCAGATAAAAGAAAGTGTTACCCATGTTGGTAAGTGAATCTGTTACCTATCTATGCAAGTACAACAATTAGAAATTGTTTAGAGGACATTCAAATAAGTTACTAAATTAATAAATATTAGTTTACCGATCCCAATTACATGACATATTCGAAGTCATCAGAATCCCTTTGTCTAATAAATTGATTATTCCTCTATCATGCCTTGTTGCACAACTCACTATTCCTAACACATTTAGTTAACTTATTCTAGTCATATTATGTGAACTGGAGAAATTACAATGAATCTCTTGTTAAACGTGGTGAGATATTACTTGATTTTGATGTTATCGATAACTGGGATTCTGAACTAGAGAAGATGAATGAAGGCAAAGAAGGTAGAAAATTCGTATATCCAGAGTCATTTATCAAATTACTTGGCTACATGAGAGCATACTTTCATTTACCATACAGACAAACAGAAGGTGTAGATAGAGAGCATGCTTCAAACACACTACCATCAATTCCTGATTATAGTAACATTAGCAGAAGAATAAACAGACTGGATATCAAAATAAACGATGATGACAAAACTAGTTTACATGCTGATAATTTTATAATTGCAATTGATTCTACTGGTGTTAAAGTTACAAACAGAGGAGAGTGGATTAGACACAAGTGGAATGTAAAGAGAGGTTATCTAAAGATACATGTGGCAGTTGATATTAAAAGAAAGAGAATTTTATCATTACATGTAACCAGTGAGCAAGTACATGATGGTAAAGTACTACCAATATTAGTTGAAGATATAACAATAAAACAGAATAAGGAAATAGATATGACTATAGCAGATGGTGCCTATGACAGTAACAATAATTTTCAATTTCTATCATTTAAAGGCATACAACCAGCAATAAAGGTTAGAAAGAATTCTAGATGTAAAAAGACTAACCACTATCTCAGAAACAAGACGGTCAAAATGCAGAAAGATGACATTGATAAATGGAAGGATAGCGTTAGCTAACTATATGTGAACAAATTTAGTAAATTCAAATCAGACGGTAAAGTATATTCTACAAACAATATGATGATGAGGTATGTAGGAATGGATCTACACAAGAACTATTTACAAATTGCAGTTGTAGATGAGAAAGGAAAACTAATCAAGAATAGTAAAATAGAAAATGACATACAAAAGATAGGAAAATTTTTTGACCAGATTAATGGTGTCAAGATAAAAAAGCAGAATACTCACACTAATGTAGTAATGGAATCTTCTTGTGTTTGGTATGACACATACGAATATCTTACAGAAGAAAAAAATCTTAATGTAAAACTATCTAATCCAATTAAAACAAGAACAATAGCCTCTGCAAAGATAAAGACAGACAAACTTGATGCAGTAAAACTTGCTAACTTGTTAAGAGGCGGTTATATATCTGAATGTTATGTACCTGATAAAAGAATAATTGAATTACGTGAACTAGTTCGTCATAGAAGTGCACTGGTTAGAATGCGTACTAAACTAAAAAACAAGATTCATGGAATATTACTGATGAAAGGGATCAAAATAATAAATCATCATCCATTTTCTATTGGATATATTGAACAACTGAAAAAATTAAATAATTATAGAATTGATACCTACATCAGGCTATTTTCAAGTATAGATAATGAGATCAGAACAATATCAAAAAATATAATTTCATTTACCAAACAAAACGCAACAACCAAACTATTGATGACAATTCCAGGTATTGGTTATTATTCTGCATTACTTGTAATGAGTGAAATTGGTGATATAAACAGATTTTCTGATTCTAGTCATCTGTGTTCTTATGCTGGATTGGTACCCCATCAACTCGTAGTTCTGGTGGAATAACACATTACGGTCCAATTACAAAAACTGGAAGTAAATATCTAAGATGGATAATGATAGAATGCTACTCGTTCACATGTAAGATATAATAAGAAAAGTAATGTTACTACATTTTACAATAAACTAGTCAAAAATAAAGGAAGTTCTTCCAAGGCAATTGTTGCTGCATCTTGTAAACTATTAAAAATAGTTTATTGGGTAATGAAAGAGAAGAGGGAATATATTAACAAAATCAATAACACCAAAATTAGACAGAAATAAACATGATTAGTATTGTAATTACAATTACTATTACAGTTAAGTTGTTAACCACGATTGACCATATGAGGGAAAGCCTCGAATGGATAAATATCCGAAAATTAAACTTGTGCGTATAATGAGGTGAAAGACACCAGAATAAATAGAATAAAGAACGAAAATATTTAATACATTTCACATGGATATGGTCAGCGATGGATTGTAGAATCTGTCTTTTCTTGTATTAAGAGAATGTTTGGAGAATATGTTACTGCTATAAGATTTGAGAACATGATAAAAGAAATGATACTGAAAGCATCTTTATATAACTTGTTTCAAAGTATAACTATTACATAATTTTTACATTAGTAACAAAAAATAGATGATTATCTAGACGAGTTACGCAACAGAGCACTCTATCAAAATAAGTGCTTTGTTGCGCAACTATGAAAATCGATAATATGATACAAGATTTTGATAGGAACAAATTGTCAATATTGATTCTCCATATAACTGGAGATTCACTTTTTTAATCAAAATTGACGAAAATCATAGTTGCGCAACAAAGCAGTTAATTGCTATATTTGCTTCCTTATCTTTAATCTTAACAATAGCATTTTCATCCATTAATAACATATATGCTACAGAATCAATCCATATAATTTCTACTCGTGGTCACTTTGATCAGTTTGGAAATCCTATACCAAATAAATCTTTTTACGAGCATTTTAATTTTCAAACTTTAGGTTGCCCACAAGAAGCTGTAATATATATTCATGGTGTATGGACAGCCAAAGATAAAGTTGATGAAGACACCAAAGGTATGTTCGAAAATGCACCTGAAATATTTGAGAGAGCAAAATTATCTTTAGAGAACAGTGGTTATACATTTCCTGTTATTGGTTTCAGTTGGGATTCTGATACTAATATAGATACAGAGGGAGAAGGTTGGAATTATGCAAAAATAATAGCAAAAGAGAATGGTCCAAAACTGGCAAAATTTATACTTGACCTAAAAGATAAATGTACACAAACTAAAATTAGACTTATTGCTCATTCCCTTGGTGCAAGGGTCGTACTAAGCAGTTTAGATAGTCTAAATAAAAATCAAATATGGAATGCTAATAATTTTAAAATTACATCTGTAAATTTAATGGGTGCAGCAGTAGATGACGATGAAGTTTCAAAAAATGCTAATGATGCTATTAGTTCTGGTGGAATAAAAGCTGCCTACGGCAAAGCCATCGAAGAAGAAGTATCAAAATTTTATAATTTAGTAAATTCAGAAGATGATGCTTTAGAACCAGGCTATGTTTATCCATGGTGGTGGGGAGGATACTTTGGATGGCACTTTGATTGTTTCAATTATTTAGAAATTCAGCCTGTATATTACCCCTGCTTTGAACAAGATTTTGCTCTAGGTCAAACAGGCATACAATCAACTATATCTGATGTGGATGTACCTCAAAACTATGTTGATATACCTGTAAAAAAACAAGAAATACGGAATATAATAGATGCAGATGCTGATGGAGAATGTGATTTAACGTATCCTAACTTTAACTTGTTGTTTCCTTCTGACTCTATGTACTATAAATCAGATAGGTGATAATCATCTTGGATATGTTGGTTTCAGAGGTTCCACTGGCAGTTTAAGAGATGATGGAGCAATGAATATAGTAGTAGATACATTCCAAAATTCACCTTAGGTACTAGAATAGATCATAATACAAAAGAAGCATATCAATCATAATTGATTGTTTTTACACCAGCAATATAAAAACAAAATAATAAACAGAATTGTATCTCAAGGATCAATTCCTTATGAGTATTATGTTTTAGTTGCTCCTAAGAATAAAGAAACACATAAATGATTAGATCTCTTGCATAATTAGAAAGCTTAGAGCTATATTTCTCATTTACCATATATATTTGCCATCCATAATTTGCTAAATTATGATAGATTATCTAAAAAACCGTTATTGTTTAGATCCTTTACAGGATTGAAATTATCTCAATTTGATTCCATTTGTCAGGAAGTAGAATCAAAATATCCAGAATATGAGATAAAACGTTTATCTAAAAGAAAGAAGGAGAGTATGAGAACAAGATCAATAGGTGCAGGAAGACATTTCAAACTGACAGTAAGAGATAGATTTCTCATGCTTTTGGTATACTATAAACTGTACATAACACATACACTTTCTGGTTTTCTATTCGATTTAGATCAAAGCAATGTACATAGAGATATACGATATATGGAACCTATAGTAAAAAGTG
>CAWIYT010000299.1:0-11203 GCA_963840085.1 uncultured Nitrososphaerales archaeon | reverse complement strand
AAGGATTTCCAAAATCAGCAATATAGATATTGTTTTCAGAGTCGAGCAGCTAAACCAGAAGGATTAGTAAAAAATTGTGGGCCACTACCTAATACACCGAAACCAAGAATAGAAAAATCCATTATCTGTAAATTTCTGAATCATATTTGAACGACCTGTGAAATCAGCAGCATAAATGTTGTTTTCAGAGTCAGTAGTAATACCGCCTAGTTGATTAAATTGACCAATGGCAACACCTTTTGTTCCCCACATTGTTTTGTGTTCATATTCCGTTGCTGCAAATGAAGAATGGTATGTCACACTATTCAAAATCAAAAATGATAATAAAACAGCCATACCACTAAAAAAAACAGTATTTTTAAAATTCATACTTTGTTAACAAAATAAATGATATATTAACTCTTCCTATAAAATTGTTATAATACTTTTGGATATGAAAAGAAAAATAAAAGAATTATTTGTTAGAGCAATTAAGATTTCTTTCCATATTGTTCACTCTCTTCGTGTTCACTCTCTTCTAAAGGTATACCATATATTGGTTTAGTACCAAAGTGATTATCTACTTTAGTTGGATCAATGTATATTATACCAAGATTGTTATTCATTACTTTAATGCTTATAGGAACGTCAGTAATTGGTCCTTTAGGCATACTAATCGTCACTGTGCCATTAAATACGGTAACGTTATTTTGACTTGTAGTATCTGCTAAAACAAAATTAGTAAGAGTATGAGTATGTTTTGAGGTTCCATCAGTTTTAATCATGTCAATAGATGCATCGAAAACAGTGGAATTACTCCCAGCTTGAGTTTGATTTGATAAATTAGTTTTCCATATTCCAGATATAATCCATAATGGTTTTCCATTTTCATCTTCTGCAATACCTATTGTTCTTCCAAACAGATAATCTCCTTTAACTATGTCTGCAGGAATTCCCATTATTACATTCAGATTAAAAGAAAATAACATTAATCCACTAGCTATCATCATCATAGAGAGAACCATGACAGATCTTGTTGTGATATTTTTTCTTGATAACTTTTTCATTAAATTATTATCAATATATTGTTCTTATTACTCTTTCGTCTCTCTATACTATATTGCTATTTTCACAAATACCATGTTAATCAAATAACAAAAATTACAATTACTTAAATATTGTAGTATTATTTGCACAATATAAGATTTATAAAAGGAAATGAATCTCTGCATTTATAATAGATAGATGAAACTATATCATTCAAATTGATAATAATCAGAATTTCTGGTTATGAGTATGCATTGAACCATTCAATAATAATAAAATCTATGGATGTGTGCAAGTTATTTGCAAATTGATCCCTTTTCAATTTTGTTAAGTTTGTTGGCCGGTTTAATGTCTACGGGATTTATGACGATTATAGAAATTCCATTTTGGAACAGATGGAAATTGATAGGTATTTTAGAATGGCATGAAAATCAGGTTTTGACATGTAAAATTTTTAGACTTCCTAATGCTAAGAATTATTTTTGGGGAATCTTTTTACTACATTTTTTAAATGGAGGTCTTGGTGGAATTGGATTACTACTAGCTTTAGTTTTAATTCCATCTTTATATGAAATTCCAATGTTGATAATAGGATTATTATATGGATTTTTTCTTTGGATTATTACACTTGTGCCAATTCATAAACCAATTACAGGGATAAATCCATGGAATCATCCGTTAGGAAAAGGTCCAATTATCATAAGCCTATTAGGTCATACAGTATATGGAATAACATTAGCAATTATATTTTTGATGTTGATTTTCCCTTAAATAACAAGTATATGTTCTCACATATGATTAAAAATCTTTCATCGTTGGTTGTTATTTGAATATTATTTTAGTTCCATCTTTCCAAGTAAGAATCTAAGTGTATCATCTAATTCTGGATTAAAAAATTTGTATCCTGTAGAAAGTAACCTTTTAGGAATAATATGTGTATTTGTAGATAACAATTCGTCAGACATTTCACCAAAGATTAGTTTGGTTATATTTTGATTTATTGATATTGATAACTTTGTATTAAATATTCTTTTGAGTGTGTCTGAAAATTCTATATTTGTAACAGGCTTTGGGGATACAATGTTAATAGCACCTCGAATTGAATTATTTGTTATTGAATAAAAAATACTTTTTATCACATCTTCTATTGAGATCCAATTGATGTGCTGATATTTATTTCCAATTATTATTCCTAAACCTAATTTAAAAGGTCCAAGTAATTTTTGTAATATACCTCCTTTTGGAGTTAATACTACACCAAAACGTGTGTTAACTACTCTTATTCCTACCTTGGTAGCATCTTTTGTTGCATTTTCCCATTTTTGACATACTTCAGAGAGAAATCCTTGGCCTGGATTGCTATCTTCTGTTAACAGTTCATTAGGTCTGTCTCTTCCATAGTATCCGATTGCTGATGCACATATTAATAATGATGGAGGATTTGAGAGCTTTGTTAAAGATTCAGATAAAAGTTTAGTACTTTCAACACGGCTATCAAATATTTTTTGTTTTTTTATGTCTGTCCATCTTCCAAATATGTTTTCTCCTGCAAGATGAATGATTATATCAAATCCCTCAAGTTCGTGAGGATTTAGTTTTTTATGTTCAGGATCCCAATAGATACTTTTTTCATTATCCTCATTTTTATTTAGTGTAATAGAATGCATATTCATATTGTTATTATTTATACTTCTTACAAGACGAGTAATCTTATGCTTTCCTATATTAGTTAATAATGGAAATATAAATTAGCATATATAATAGCGAAAGTACAACATAGTCGTTAATGCAACAACGACGAGGACAAGAACAAGGACAAGAACAACAACCACCACTGTTATTGTCAATAGCAGAATCTTCTTTTTATGATAATAATGATAAACTCTATTATTCAAATTTTATACATTCAATAAAAACCCAACACGAAAAACTTATTTAATTTTTTTAAAATATTTTATGAATTTTTTAGGTGTCAAGACTTTAAAAGAACTTATAGAAAACAAACCTCAGAAAATTATTGAATCTGATATTAAAGCATACTTGGTATATCTCAGAACAAAAAAGAAGTTATCGTACAGATCTGCAAATATGTATCTTGTTGCTATAAGGAAATTTTACTATGTAAATAGTGATTATCAATTCAAATGGGATTTGATAACGTCGTATCTAGGAAATGACGATATGGATGATGATAATAACAACAACAACTATGATGATGATGATGAGCAGCATGATCTAGAAGAAGATCGTCCATATACAATGGAAGAAATTAAAACAATGTTCAATGCTGCTCAAGATATCAGAGTAAAAATAGTGATCTCTTTATTGTCGTCTTCTGGCTTGAGACATGGAGCACTTACCATTTTAAAATTAAAAGATTTGGAAAAGATTGAAAAATATAATATTTACAAGATAACAGCCTATAGAAAGAGCAAAAAATTCCGATATTATACTTTCACTACATCTGAATGTGCTACTCTTATAGATTCTTACCTAGAATATAGAAAAAATCAAGGTGAACAATTGAAAGGTAATTCTCCATTAATCAGAGAACAGTTTAATTCAATGGATAAACTGAAATTAAATCATCCAAGACATTTAACTTCTAAATCAATCAGAAATATGATAAACAATGTATTGATAAAATATACTTCATTGCGTAAAAAATTGTCTTTTGACTATGAAAACAATAGAAAAGAAGCAGAAATCCAACTATGCTAACTCATGGAATGAGAAAATTCTTTACTGTTGAATGTACAAAAGCAGGGGTATATCCAGACTTTATTGAACTCATGTTAGGTCATAAACTCCCTGGTATGCGTAGTCATTATATGAAGCCTGATGTTAACACATTATTAGAAGGTACAAAAGAGGTTAAAGGCTACATAACAGCCATTAATGCATTAACAATTAATAGATCTTTTGCGTAATTAGATGAAATTTACACTGTCTTATCATTACAATCAATTACGATTATCTTCTAATACTGTGTATTATTCTATAATTAACCAAACCAGAAACTATATCAGACATTACGTCATATCTCTTTAGTCTGTTTCTGTATCTGCTTCCCATTATGCCAAATTTTTTTATCTTGCAGATAGTATGTTCTACAATTACTCTTTGTCTACTATGTCTTTTGTTGTATCTCTTTTCTGTTTTGGTGAGTTCAATATTACGTTTCTTTTTTACTGGTAATATTACTTTAAGGTCAGGAAAGTCATTTTCTATTCCATAATAGCCCAGGTCAAAATAGTTTTTAACCTGTGGTGGTGTTATTGGATGTTCATCTTTGTAAACTGTATAGTCATGCTGCCTTCCTTTCTTGTGCTGATTTGATTTATGCAATATTTTTCCTTCTTTATTGACCATATATTGTGTCTTTACAGTATGTTTTTTCTTCTTACCAGAATAGTAATCCTTCTTCCTCTTCTTGTTTTTAGGTCTTTGTATTTCCTGTTCTGTTGTGTCTATAAATGCCTTAAATTCAGGAAAGTACTTTTCTACTTCCTCTACAGTTCTCAATCTTCTTGTAATATTGTATAACTTTTGAGGTAATGGAATACAGCTTTTTACTACAGGTTCCATATATCGTATATCTCTATGTACATTGCTTTGATCTAGATCGAATAGAAAACCAGAAAGTGTATGTGTTATGTACAGTTTATAGTATACCAAAAGCATGAGAAATCTATCTCTTACTGTCAGTTTGAAATGTCTTCCTGCACCTATTGATCTTGTTCTCATACTCTCCTTCTTTCTTTTAGATAAACGTTTTATCTCATATTCTGGATATTTTGATTCTACTTCCTGACAAATGGAATCAAATTGAGATAATTCCAATCCTGTAAAGGATCTAAACAATAACGGTTTTTTAGATAATCTATCATAATTTAGCAAATTATGGATGGCAAATATATGGTAAATGAGAAATATAGCTTTAAGCTTTCTAATTATGCAAGAGATCTAATGATGAAAATAGATTAGATCTCTTGTGCAATAGACAAGATTACAGCTATATTCCTCTTTTTTAGCAGTTATTTCGTAGATTTGCTAAATTATGCCAGATTATCCAGAAAACCATCATTATTCAAGTCATTTACTGGACTGGAACTATCAGAATTTGATTCAATTTACAAGGAGGTAGAATCTAGATATCCACAATACGAGATAAAACGTCTATCTAAAAGAAAAAGGACAAGAAAAGTAGGTGCAGGAAATCATTTCAAACTGACAGTACAAGACAGATTTCTCATGTTACTTGTATACTACAGACTGTACATAACACATACATTATCGGGATTTCTATTTGATCTGGACCAGAGTAACGTGCTACAGAGATATAAGACACATAGAACCACTAGTTAAAAGATGTATTCCATTACCTCAAAAATCTGTACAATATTACCAGAAGATTAAGAACTGTACAAGAAGTAGAAAAGTACTTTCCTGAATTCAAGGCATTTATAGATATAACAGAACAGGAGATACAAAGACCAAAAGAACAAGAAGAGAAAAAAAGATTACTATTCAGGCAAGAAGAAAAGACATACTGTAAAGACACAACTGATGGTAAATAAAGAAGGAAAAATACTGTATAAATCAAATCATCACAAAAAAGGAAGACAGCATGACTATACCATTTACAAGGATGAACAACCAATAACACCATTACAGGTAGAAAATGTTCTTGATTTAGGATATCTAGGATGTGAAAAAGACTTTCCTACTGTAAAGTATAGTCTACCTGTAAAGAAGAAGAAAAGAAATATGGAACTAACTGAGGAACAAATAGAGTATAACAAAAATCATTCCAGACAGCGAGTAATAATAGAGCATACTATCTGCAGGATAAAGAAATTTTGTATTATGGGTACTAAATATAGGAACAGACTGAAAAGATATGATCATATTTCAGATATTGTATCTGGTCTTGTGAATTACAGGATAATGAAGAATAGTGTATCACCGTAACTGGATATATCAGAATTAAGAATGAGATGTAGATCTAATGTAACTGCGCAAGAGATCTATTATCTAAACAAGTTCAAGAGTTAAAGGAACAAGACGATTATCAAAAATACATAATCGATAAAAAAATGAAAGAAAAGGATGAAGAGATTGCTAAGATGAGAGAAGCAATGAGAACAGTATTAGATACAGTAGACATAATGAAAAATGACTTTATTGCTAAACAAAATGAGAAAGTAGAAAAAGACAAAGAGATTAAGGATCATTTTAAAAAAATAGAATCTCGTCTATTTGAGACACAGATATTCGCTCAAAAATTGGATGAAGTCGATCAAAAAAGACAAGAGATATTTGCTAAAAAAGGATTTATAACAAAAGAGGATGAAGAAGAAATTAAAAATTTCATTGTAGGAGATCTAAAACAGAATGATCCAGATCTGTGACAGATTTTATTTAATCAACAGCAGTAGCAATAATAAGAAAAAAGTAATTTAATAAAAATCTCATTGATAATATTTGTATCTTTTTTATTCAGGTAATACTTACCTAAACTTCTTCTACTAGTCATAACTAGCACAGATGTTCTCAAAGAAGACTAGTTTTCTCTAAAAGATACATTCGAGAAGTGCTCCCCCGTTAGAAGCAAAAGAAACTAAATTCGCTAATAAACCTAAGGCGGCGCCGGTGCCGCCTAGTACTATAGCAGGACTTGAAGAATTTAGGCAACAAAAGGTAAACAGGTAGAAGAACCTAGCAATGATGATTCAACTTTTGCAATGCCGCAAGAAACAATTTGATCATTATAAGTCTTATATTATATTTGTAATAACTTATTTGACCAAATAAAGAACATTTTTTTACAGTAATTGAAATAATTATTAGTTTACTGTCAAAAAAATTATTGATTGTTTTACATAATATTAATATCCAAGTATTTAAAATATTTTTAATACTTAAATGACCTATAAAATAGAAACTAAATTAGAAAAGGAAATAGAAATATCATCAAAGAAACTGACGACAATGGCTCTGTTCAGATAAGCAGCAAAAGCTATAGCTGAGAATGTTCTAAATACACTATGAAAATTAAATTTGAAAGAAATAAAACATCTACTATTATCGTAATGTATTCTCTTTATCTATACTTTCTTGGTCTAAGTTTAAGAAATACTTCCAAGGCATTAGTGATATTTAGAGACGAGAAGAGAAGTTATGTTTCTGTTTGGAACTGGATTCAAAGATTTGGATCCTGTCAAATCTATAAAAGAAAAAGAGTGTCTGCCTTTATCATAGACGAAACAGTTATTCAAATCGGTAACCAGCATTTCTGGCTATGGTTTTGCATTGAACCAATTCATAGTTCAGTGCTTGGAATATACATTTCAGAAGAGAGAAATATGCTGATTGCTGAAAAATTTATTAGATCTCTTGTATCAATCTATGGAAAACATATTGTATACACAGATGGAGGTTCATGGTATGATGAAGCATGTAATGTAATTGGATTAAAACATTATCTACATTCTTCAATAGAGAAAAGTCTAATGGAACGGGTTAACCAGTATTTCAAAGACAGAATAGAAAGTTTTGACGACTATTATCCATGTATGCAAATTGAATGTAATCTATTACATGTACATAACTGGATACAATTCTTTGTATCCATGTATAATGATACAATAGCAAATAATAATAATTGTTTTGAGTTAGAGGAGGTGAGAATATTATCTTAAATTAACAGAGCCTTACTATGTGGCATTTTGGTGCTGATAGTAGGCTTCAATGTACAGGAGAAAAATTTTCAATAACATTCAAAGATGGAAGAGATGTACTTTTCCGTGTATATACAAAGCAAAGAGAACGTAAGGATACAAGAATACGTATAGAAAGGCAAGAATACCCAAGAAAATCACTTATAGATGCGATAAATGAAAAACTAGACAATAATGGAAGATTTTAATATTGACAAGGATGATTATTATAATATATTAAACCGCTATAATACTAACCAATACCTAACAATAAGATACATATTTAAATAATGAGATTAGGGTCTCTCTATTAGAGATAACACTTAATCTTGTTAACTTTTCAACCTTATTTTATTCAGAAAAGTATTATGACTAATATTCCAGAAGAAACTGAGGGCTTTAGGAGAATTATAAGAGTTAAAGGATCCATATAAGAAATGACTACGTACAGATACTAATAATCATTTTCTGTCACCAATCTATAAAGTATATCCAGACTTGGGTGTGATTAACCCTTGGTCAGCAGTAAAAACGCAGGAAGACGAAGAGAACTATTATAAATCGTTATTGTATGGTTGCAGAGAATGTGACAGAATAGAACCGTCTCTACAGTTTATGCTATATCATAGGTGTACAAAAATGGTAAATCAAAGTATAAGCAACATCAACAGGAAGCACTGAATAGAAAGAAAGAAAGAGAAGAAATTGAAAAAAAGTAAAAATTCTAAATTCTGAATTTATTATAATTAGTCTTATTTAATTATGTGAATATGTCATAATATGTCAGGTTTTGTGATCAAATGAACTTGATAAGCAAACAACAGTATGAGGCTCAACTACAACATATATTCAGGTTATTGCTAGATGTTGTACTTACTGACATGGGTTACAATTTCATTTACTGACATGGGTAACACTTTCTAGGCTGCTAATAGGAAGTGTATAATAAAAATAGAATTACAAACAAAATTTAATCTGATTCATGAGAAAGAATGGACTGGAGATACTGTAACTGACATATGTATTAGATATAATATATCTACAAAGACATATCACAAGTGGAAGAACAGGTACATAAAGTATGGAATAGATGGTCTACAGGATAGAAGTAGAAAACCACACAATATACAACCAGGAAAAGTAACAAAAGAGATAGAACAGGAAGTACTGGATTTACGTATAACTAAAAGATTTGGATGTAACCGTATTAGATTCCGACTAAAAAGACTAAAGGAGATATCACTTTATACCAAAATCATATACAAGATACTGAAAAGACATGGTCTGAACATCCTGGAATGCAAAATCAGAAATAGAAGAAAATGGAAAAGGTTTGAGATGAAAAAACCAAACCAAATGGTACAGATGGATATTTTAGGACCATTTTACCTTGAGAATTCAGATAAAAAGAACTATTTTATCAGTTGTGAAGATGATTGTTCAAGGAAAGCAGCAAGTGACTGGTCTGAAAGAAAAAGGAGTTTAGATGTACTGGATGTACTTGGAGACTACATTGTGTAGAGAACGGAAAACCTCACAAAGTAATGCATGACAATGGTAAACAATTTACATCCAAAATATTCAAAGGTTTCTTGAAAAAGAACAAGATAAAGGATAAACCAATTCCAAAAAGATATCCACAACTACAAGGAAAAATTGAAGCATACAACAAGATAGTCAAAAATGAATTTTTAGCAGTAGAAACTATTCCTAATGTAGAAGATGAAAAGAGAATGTATTCCATGTTTGTCAAAGCATACAATGAAGAAAGAAAACATGGTGGCATCAATGGTCACACTCCATCTGAAATGTTTCTTTCTAAGGGAAGATTAAATAATTCCAATAGTAACAAGAGAGTCAAGCAGATAAAAGAAAGTGTTACCCATGTTGGTAAGTGAATCTGTTACCTATCTTTGCAAGTACAACAATTAATTTTCTATCCGATACTGTCAATAGAGCATTGTTGGCAAATCCAGCAAATAAGATCATCACTATTGCCGAAAGTGCTGGAATGGTGGTCAGGGGGATTGAGTTAAAACCAGAAATTAACAATAAAGCAATTGGAACAGTAATTCCTTCTACGTTTACTACCAGCAGAAGCAATAAGAAAAGTTAATTTTTTTAAAAATCTCATTAATAATATTTGTGTCTGTTTTATTGATGTACCATACTTACCTAAACTTCTTCTACTGGTCAAACCAAGCACATGATATTCTCAAAGAATGCCTAGTTTTCTTAAAAGATACATCCGTGAAGTGCTACCATTAGAGGCAAAGGAAACTAAATTTGCTAATAAACCTAAGGATGAGCCGGAGGCAGTTCCGCGTAGTACAATATCAGGACTTGAAGAACTTAGACAACAAAAAGGTAAAGTTGTAGAACCGAGTGACGAAGATGTTGACGATTCTACTTTTGCACTAAAATATTTTTGCTTAAATATTATTTTATAAAAATAACAAAAAATACAAAATATATTGTATTTTGTATTTGATTAGTATGTTAATATTCTATACTATAGTTATATATTTTATCTATTCACTAATAAGTAACTAATATTAGGAAATTATTATTTTATAAAGTAAAAGGTTATTTATGTGATTATACAAAGGTATCATAATGGCAATAAGGAAATTGAAAAGGATAGCAGTTCATGAAACTGTGTATCAGCAATTAAAAAGTCTAGGTTCTGCAGGAGATTCTTTTAATGATGTCCTGGTCAGAATTTTAGCAAGATCACAAGGAAAGAGTTGAAGAAAAAAAGGAGTCTAAAGAGAAATGAAAAAAAAACAGCCAGACGGGCTAAAGTCCACCAACATTAGCCCTCCAGCAGCAGCAACAACAACATTGGACGGAGATAATAAAAATTCTACACATTCCAAACTTAAATACTTTCTTGAGGAGGAGGAGGAGGGAAACTAATAATGATTTAAGAAATATAAATGGCGATTTATATCGGGAATTTGATATTTTATTAACATCTTCTTCTTCTTTTAACAACAATAACAATAACAATAAAAAAATCCAAAAACAGCAACAGGAAACAAAATGTCTTAGTATATTAAAAAGGTTCATAGACGAAATTAATATTTCACAAATATTTTCAGAACATTTTCTGAAAATATACTTTTCCAAGAAATATAATTTCCAAAACAAAAAACCTTTGAGAAGTTTTTTTGAAGAATAGTAGAAGAGGATTTATTTTTTATATGTCAACCAATAATAATAATACTTCTTCAAATTCTGAGATACCATTAAAACTCAGTGAAGCATTAGAGGAATCTGGGATAATTCATAAATTTGTAATAGATACTAAGGACAAATATGTGAGACTCCGATTAAATTCTAAATACAATCCACCAGTCAGTCTTGATGTTTCACTTAGTGTAATAAAAGAAAAAAAATGGTTGGGAAAAGTTTTCAAATAAATTTAGAGATGATTTAAGAAAGTTCTCTAA
>CAWIYT010000298.1:0-15930 GCA_963840085.1 uncultured Nitrososphaerales archaeon | reverse complement strand
TAATTGTATCCAGTTCCTTTTGACACTCTCCTGGACTTATATAAGTTATGTCTACTATCTTAGGTTAGTTCCATCATACATAATACATGATGATGTTTCGCTTGTGCCTGTTGTCGTTGAATCTGGGGCTGCCGGGATTTGTCCAAATGTGGTATTTCCTACCAGAATTGCAAATAATGCAAACAGACTCAGTCCAATCATATATTGCATATTCATTAAATAGTCTCATGGCGGAATATCCTATAACCGTATTGGTAATTCTCTATCGAGAATGTTTGCTGACTTTTAGATTTGCAGGACTTTTTTTTGTGACCTACATCAGCAAAGTTATTGACATGATCATTCAAATGGAATCACAAATTGACAAGGTGCGTTAGTCGGTAAGGGTTGGTGTAATCTCTGACGATTTTATTGCGTCAGCCATATGAGGAGTTGTCTTGACCGGGATTTGATAATAGATTTGTCTTGTTGAGATCTGTAAAGACAGTTTCCGTTGTAATATTTTGTGCTGGAGAAATGGGTATATTAGTTAATAGATGTGTTCCGCCAGTTTTATTGACAAGAAATCCAGCCGGAAAAGAAGTAGTTTTTAGTAATGAGCCGTCTGAAGAATACACCTTCATAACCGCATTAATTTTCTGACCGATAAGAGTGGGATCGGTTACAGAATAATCAACAAAGACTTTGATTTGATAATTACCTGTGTCATTAAGTCGAGTAAATTGGGTATTATTCAATTTGATAGAAATTTCTCCTCCCGTATAGGCGGAAACTTGTACGAGTGTCCCAGCAGCAACGATGATAGCAGCAAGCAAAACAGAAGTCTGACTTTGTGCTGAAATTCATATTCTACTAACTATCCCGAAGACAATCCTGATTTATATTCAAAAGTAATTTATTTTAGACTAAAGATTGAAAAGCAGTTCATTCAGAATAGTTATCGGAACGCACATTTGACCAACGGAGGTTCGAGTCCCACTCCTGGTGTCACTTCCTACAAATAAGTGGATTAATATTGTATCCCATAAAACAATCGCTGCATACGATAATGCTATTTACCGCTATTCACGCTCAAATTCTTAATGACTGTTCAAATTGTTACCAGGGCAGTCATTCGTCAAGTCTAATGATGACTAATATAAGGGATATAGTAAATTTCTCTCCGTGAAAGCCCTCAACTCATGCAACTTACCCGGATTGTCCCTTTTTGCTGCATTTACGCTTTTAATTTCGCTCATAATTGTAGGGCCTTACGGGGTTCATGCTCAAATAAACAACGCTGGTAATACTATTACTGCCCAGAAGATGGGTGTTAAGATAACATCCCCCAAAACAAACCAAATAGTACCAACAGGGCCGCAAACTATCGAAGGGACATCTTCTGATACACCAAATACAAATTGTCAAGTATATGTTGATTGGAATGACACCAAGCCTATGCAAAATGTTACTGCAAGAGGACCAGGGGGTCCAAACGATTATTCTAATTGGACTTTTACGTACACTCACAATTACCATCTCATAATAGCTGGAATGAATGAATTGACTTCAAAAATTACATGCAACCATGATTCTGCTGCCTGTTGGCAACGTGACGACTAAGTATACAGTATCAATATTACTGGGACAGGTAACGCAGACCAACTTCAGTCTGCCCACAAAGTCAAGCAATTTAAGCTCGACCGGTACAACAGGATTTTATAACGCAAAATTTATTCCATTATTGCCCCAATATTCCAACAGTAGCAAGCAATCTGCTCCTGTCAATATTAGCATTCCTAACTCCGAAGCAGTTACGTACGATAACATTTCCGATAATACAAATTTAATTAAGGAAACTTACAGTGATGACAGTTCCATCATCTTCGTCTAAGGAGGATAGCCATGATAATCATAATTCTGATAACAATGACAAATCAAGTTCAGACGATAGCAAAGACAAGGGTAATGATAATCATAGCAAAGACAAGGGTAGTGGCAATAAGGAGAAAAGTAATGGCAATAATAAAGTCGAAATTCATACAGCAAAGCACTTGAAATCAACAGAGGTTGAAAAAAAGGTCATGACAAAGACAAATTAAATTTTAAGCATCACAATGATAATACCAAATCTGGAGACTTGCATAAAAACATCCATGATTTGATAAAGAAGAAGATAAAAAGGGTGTCAGAAAGAATGTTCGACTAGAGTTTATAAAATCATTGGTGCTCTATATGATTTTATAGCTAACATATGACTCCATGACATCGAGTCATGTCGTCAATCAAATATTCAGGAAATGTACCTCTTGGGGCGACTGAAGGCTCGGCAACCTACAAAATCTTTGTCGATTCATCAAAGACCTGAACTCCTCTGAAAATACCCGAACCAAACTTCATTTCGGATGTTTTTTAATTTCCGCCAGAACCTCTCTGACGTAAAGCCTGATATCGTCTTCGTCACTTGAAATTGCGGGTTCTTTGGGACTTTGTGACAAACGCTGAATCGCAGGTTTGACCTCTTTAATTAAATTTTCTTCCATCTTCCGAACCAGGTCAGCTTCTTGAATTCTCTTGGTTATTTCGGTCCTTAACTTTGAATCTTTAGACACAGATACGGCTCCCGAGTATACTCCAAGGTAGGTAAGTATAGAACTAAGCTCATCGAAGAAATTGCTATGCTTCCAAAAGGAGGATATGGAACCAAAATCAAACTGCTAATCTGAGATGAGACAAATAACAGAAGAATTCCAAACCCGGAGAGTCTTAGATATGTCTTTACCTCTTTTGGTGAACAAACATAATGAAAAAACACCTAAGGGAGATATTATTGAAGCTGCAAAGATTTCAGCCTATACTTGGACGCAAAAAAAACATGGGAATTAATACCTTATTGTCATCCTATTCCAATAAATCATATTTCTACACAACTGTTGTTATATCAATCATCTATAGAAGTTAAAGTTAGTGTTAAAAGTGTATGGAAAACAGGAGTAGAAATGGAAGCATTAACTGGTTGTAGTACTGCTGCTCTTGCTATATATGATATGCTCAAACCAATAGATGAACATTTGTCAATAGAATCAATAAAATTGTTAGATAAAACTGGAGGTAAAAGAGATTTTATTGAAAATCTCGACAAAAAAATTACTGTTGCTATATTTGTTATAAGTGACTCTACTTTTAATGGGACAAGAATTGACAAATCAGGTAAAATGATCAGTGATAGATTAAAAAATACTTACACTACTAATACTGAAATTGTCGGCTATGAAATATTACCTGATGATATAGAGAAAATTAAGGAATATCTTATGAAATATTCTGATGAGAAAAAAGTAATCTTATAATAACTTCTGGCGGTACTGGTTTTAGTAAAAGAGATGTAACTCCAGAGGCTACTAAAATGGTTATAGATAAAGAGGCAAATGGAATTTCTGAAGCAATCCGATCATATGGTCAAAGGAGAACACCATTATCAATGCTTTCAAGAGGAATATCTGGAATAAGAGATAAAACTTTAATTATAAATCTACCAGGAAGTACTAAAGCAGTATCAGAATCATTAAATCTTCTTTTGCCTAGCATATTTCATGTATTTAATATGTTGGCAGGGAAAGGTCATTAATGATATTCTACTATTATTACTTGCTCCTATTTTCTTTGTAATAATCTTTTTTTATTCTTCTGTAGGATTTGCAGGGGGAAGTAGTTATATTGCTGTCCTAGTTATTGTTGGAATTAACTTATATACAGTTCCACCAATGTCTCTAGCATTAAACATTATTGTATCTTCAGTAGCCTTTTTTAATTATTTAAGAGCAGGTCATCTGTCGCTAAGATTGTCAATTCCTCTTAATTTCATTACCTTTTGCATTTATATATGCTTGATTAACCTACCATTTAGTGTAGACATAATATTAGAATAAAAGAAAGCCATAGCCTAATAATGGGTCCAAATGTAATAGCAGGCAGGCTATGACTGTAGGTTTGTGATTCGGTACTTGGTTATAATATATAATCAACAAATTATTTAGTAGTTTAAGATAAATTGTCTTGTTAATAATAATAGCCATAGCCCATGGAATTTTTCATAACAATAGAGAGAGGAGGCTATGGCCGTGTGTGAATCAGTTTTGTCTTCTTTCTTTGAACTGAATCAGGACCGGAATACAATTGGCAGTATACAAAACTGTTAAGCATACTATATAATAATTGGAGATAATTTAATTGTCATAGCCTGAACATATGACAAACACAATAGGCCTATATAGATATAATTAATTAGAACTAGGCTATGACTTGGGTTATCTTAATATCAAATATACTATTTAGGACTTAAACTATTCTTCGAGTTTTAAATAAACAATATATCACTCGCTAGAGTAATAGATTAATTAATTAAAATATCTAGTAAATAAAAGAAATTTTTATTATTAATATTTTATTATAATATTGATAACTTCTATTAACAATATTTGAATATCTTAATAATAAAAAAGAGGCTATTAGTATAAAATAATAAAATATAGAAAATAGAATAGATTAATTAATTAAAATAAAGTAAACTTTAAACACTTAAAATAGAATTTTTGTTGTGATTCTTTAATTCGATTTCAAGGTTTGATATTTTCCTATCTTTTAACTTTAGAATCGAATCTATATCCAATTTATATTCTTGAAAATCCTTCCAGTCTGTTAGTATTCGTCTAATAAAATCGTCTTGTGTTTCCCTTCTATTCTTTAATTTTGATATTGTATCTGCAGTTTCTATAGAAATGTTAATGGTGGTTAGAGTAACTTTGTTTGGTTTACTTCTTCGACCCATTTCTCTTTTCTTCTTGTTCTGATTTTGTCTAACATCTCATCAATTTCTTCCAGGAATTGTCTTTGAATTAAATCAAATTCTGCTTTTGTTAGTGATATGGTAAATCTATTGTTTGATAGGTTACCATCATTTGGTGTGAACCTATTATTTGTCATATCTCTATCTGCGCTCCCTGGAAGTATTCTTCGAATGCACAAACATTTTTGCAAAGTCCTCTATCGACAGGACCATTGCAATTGCTTGGTTTGTGTAGTCGTTATGCAAATGCAATTCGAATTTATCGTCTTTCTTTCTCTTCAACAATAAACCTACGTCATGTCTAAAATCACTGCATTCAAAAACGATATTGGAATTAGGATTAGGATCGAGAAGAAAAGAAATCATTTACTTTGAAACCTCCTTATCTTCTCCTGCTGTATCTGAATCTTCTTTATCCTCATCATCATAATCATTATTCATTGTTTATTTAATTTATGATAAAGATCATTCTACGTGGACCAGACAAGCATAATGAAGATTCATTTCTGAATCATTCATTGCTACTTGTGATTCTTCTCCACAAATCTCACAAGGATTATTTTTTATCTCATAGTATTTCATATTATGTTATCATTTCACCTTCTCTGGTTCAAATCGGTTTTGCTTTTTTCAATTCTTGTAAATCTTTTTCTGATAATGTACTATTGTTATTATTATTATAATTCAAATCTTTTCTTCTCCTTTATCATAAGGGATAGAAGAAGAAGGAGAAGAAGGAATTATTTTCTCTAAATAATCCATAATAAAATTTCCAAACTCTGCCGCTCCCTGGCCTCCATCTCTTATAGATTCTAAATCCTCTTTTACCACATTGATAACATAATCGTCAATTCCATCATAACCCTTAATCTTGGCAATCAATATCAAAGGTTCTGCCAACTCTTTAAGAAGAATAGATATAATTTGTGAGTTATTTTCTCTTAATTCAATAGGCGGCATTTTTCTAATTTCCTTCCTAAAATAAATAAATTAAAAGGAATAGTCGTCGTCGTCCTCGATTGAGGACTTTGATTCTTTTTCCTCTTTGTCGTCACCAATCCATAATTTTCAGCCAGGACAATTGCACGAACATATTTACAAATATGCTTTACATTTCTTTTGATTTGTATCTCAAAATCTTTGCATGAACAGTATACTGGGGTCCCATCCATGAATTTCACTATATAGTATTTGTTTACATCTGTCTCACTCTGGACCCTGTAGGTCTCTTTCTCATTGTCAACTCGGAAAATCTCGCAAGACATGGCGACAACCATGCTCTTTGCTATCCTTCTATCTCTTGTTTCAACAACTTGTTGATTTTGTTGTTTTATTATTTGGTTATTCATACAAGTATATACTACTATCGACTATATATTTATATCTATAAGAATATACTTATATATATTAGAAACTATATTAAGATAGTTGTATGAATACAGATTTGTTTATGGTAGAAGAGGACAAAGTTCTAGCATTTGGAGAAGTAAATGTTAGAACTGCTAGAGGAGGTAAGAACCCTCCTGTTATTGTAACAATACCTACTGAAGTAGTTGACGCTTTTAAATTAAAAGTTGGTGAAAAGATTGATGTGATTACCGATGGTAAAAAGATTGTAATCAAACGTAGAGAGGTGAAAATGTAATGAACTTAGAATATATTGTTAAGAATTTCAAAGTAGAACAACAACACAAAGAAAAAGAGACTGATACTTCCAAGGATTTGAAATTCTGTATTTTCCTTATCGAGCAAATAGCTAAGGAACTTAACGAGAAGAAGATAACAAGAAATGACTTTAAAATATTTTTGTGACAGATGTGATAAAATCTCAGAAAAAAATAATTTTTCTATTCACATTCAAAGATATCCTAGAACTCAATTAAAAGATACTAATCTGGATTTATGCATAAATTGTTATAATGATTTTCAAAAGTTTATGAAGGTGAAAAATAACAAGAAATGAGTTCTGAAATATCAGATAAAGATTGGATTGAGAGGTTTAACGAAGTCTCAAGAGACTTCTATTTTCATCGATATGTGGCGATGTTTAAGCCAAAATCTGCTATCAGTAGTATTGTATTGCCTAGTGATAGACATGAAATCGAAATAGGAATTAAACTATTATCTGAAAAAGATAAAAATAAAATTAAATCGATGGAAGATCTTGAAAAACAAGTTATTGGTTTAATTGTAATAGTAGAAGATCCGATAAAACATCATTATGAGATAATGAAACAACAGTTTATGGAAAAAGCAATAGAGTATTATAATGAAATTGATGACTACGACAGTATCAATAGTAATAACAGTAATGATAATAATATTGCAGTACAACTTGTAAAGTTTTTACATGTATTTTATGATGATGATTTTTCTTTTCAAGAAGCAACTAAGATAATCAAACAGAATGAACAAAAATACCATGATGATTTTATAAACCGATTATTAGGATCTATAGTTCCTATACTAGTAGAAAAGAGAGAAGATAAAGAATTTAATAATGATATAAAGAACATTGCAGAAGATTTTTTGAGGCATGATTTAGATATGATGGTAATAGATGTTGCCACAGAAAAACAAAGACTTGGTTGGTCCAAATAAAAAACAAGAAATGAGTTCTTCAAATAATAATATCAATAATCAAAACAATGATGATATTGAAGAAGAAGATGAAGATATTGATATAATAGATGAATTCGACGAAGATGATGAGTTTGATGACTCTGATGATGATGAAGATGATATCAATAATGATGAGGAACAAGAGAATAACATGAAATGATTAGTCCTATATGTCCTAGATGTGGTGGTCAAGACTTCCATGAACTAGAGGAACATTATTATCGAGACTCTGAAGAATTGAGCGAGGAAAACAAAAACACATACACCAGAAAATTGAGATGTCTTAAATGTGATTTTGAATTTGTTCTTTCTACATAGTAGGTTGAAAAAATAAAGAAATGAAAATCTTTGAAAAATACAAAAATCGAGACAGAAATGATAAATCAGTTTTCCTTATAATAGTGATTGTTGTTTTTACTATTGCTATATGGATTCTTGCTCTAAACAACTTGTTTAATCCCTCTCTTGCTATGATATTAATGATTTTAATGATTGTGATTATACGTCTAGATATGAAGAATAAAGAAAAAGAAGAAAGGGAAAAAATGAAATGAACTCTTCTAATACTAACACTATTAATCCTAAAGCCTGTGGTTATGGATGTAATACCAGGATTTATTGGAACAATGAGGAGAATGCATACTTTGAAGTATTTACAAAGAAGAAACATGTTTGTCCTAATAGATCTAAATCTGTAGCTCCATCAACAAGTGCAGCAAACAAACCAACTTATTACAAAAAGTCTTTTGCAAAAGAACTTAAACCAAAAATGGCTAATTCCTTAGAGCTCTTACAAGGTCCAATACAAGATATACAAAAGAAATATGAGATATTGTCTGATATTATAACTGAAATGGGAGGTAAAACCCATGGGTCACAATCTCATATAATGCAAAATAATTTCATATCTTTAATCGTATATTATTAAGTGCCTGATGGAATAAAGGAAGAAGTGAAAAAGACGTTTAATAATTATGTTAGAAATATAGTTGCTTTACTGCAACAACAACAACAACAAAGAAATTAATTTTATTAACAATAAAATAAAATAAATAAAAATTAAAAAAATTATTTGTGTGAGATATATTAATTAATGGCCTTTATTGGACAACTCCCATACGAGATCATTAAACATTGTATTCATATGACCAATTTTAACATCCATACCTTCAAGTAAAGTAATGGCTTCTGAAGTATTATTGGCTTCTATCAATTGTTTAATCTCCTTGATATTGTTTGCTAGTTGGGAATGAGTAAATCTCATATGACTCATCATTTGTTCTGAAGCACTTATTTGAGCAAATACTTCTTGTAGTAGTAGTGATGGTGGAATAACAAAGAGAATTCCTCCTCCTCCAGTCATTAATAATAATAGTAGTACAAAAACTGACTTCATAGTAGTAAATTTATTTATACAATCTACACTTTTAAAGATTTAGAATATTAAATTATTATAGTGGTAATAAAATTACTATTCTATTAACCATAACATTCTATACAAATCCTGCAGAGTGTTTGCGAGGTGAATTTATAGGAATTTTAGTTGCATAAGCAGGAATCAATCTTGCTACAAGATTATTCAAGTAATGGATTACACAAAGTCTATGGGGTTGCCAGATGCAAAAGAAAATCCAGAAAGTAAATTTACTTGTATATCATTTCCCTTTTCAATATTTGTTATTTTTTCAGGTACTATCACATAACCATTTGCCCTAGTCATAACTGTCATATTTGAAGTTTCTCCAGTTATTGGTTCAGCCTTTATGCTATTGTTAGTTTTTGAAATTGATAAATGGACATATAATATTTTTACAAAATTTGAAAATTTCTTTCTAGCACTCCAATTATTAGTAATTTGAGCATTTATGATAGCTTTGTTATCATAAGATAATCCAATTAAAGATCTAATTAGTGGCATAGCCAATACAATGAAAGCATTAACAGCTCCTTGGATGGGTCCAGGTAATATAATAATAGGCTTAGATTTTAATACAGCAATTTTAGTTACTCTTCCTCTATCCAATTTAATTCCCTCAGCGAGAATTCCAGGCCTTCCCATAGAATTGATAGATTCTACAAGGAGATCCTTATGTCCAACAGAAGATCCTCCTATTGTAAGAATAATATCATTTTGAGATGTTGCATATCTTATCTTATTCTGGATATTTTTAATATTGTCAGATGTTATTCCTAGATCAACAGGAATTCCTCCAGACGCTTCTACTAATGTAGAAATTATTTGACCATTAGTATTGAGAATCTTTCCATGAGTAACTTCTTCAATATTATTGGTTAGTTCACTTCCAGTTGGAATTATTGCAACTTTTGGTTTTTTAAATATATTTAGTTTTTTAATACCAATTAAGTTTAACAAAGCTATATCGTGAGTTCGAATTAAATGTCCTTTTTTAAACACTAATTTATTTTGAGAAATATCCTTTCCTGCAGGAGATATAAATGATCCTTTGGGAAATTTAGAAAAAATTTTAACTGATTTATCAGTTACGTTAAATTGTGCATATTCAATAGGGATGACTGTATCAGAATTTTTAGGCAAATGTCCACCTGTTGGAATTCTAGCAGCTTGCCCTATTTGTAAAGGTTCGATTTTAGTATTTCCAAGTTTGATATCATTTATTACTTTCAGTGTCACTGGTTTCAAATTTGAAGCTCCTCTTATATCATCATAAAGAACAGCAAAACCATCCATATGTGAAGAATCGTGTATTGGAATATTGATTGATGAAATAATATCATTATATAAAACTCGACCTAATGACTCTTTAGTATTTACTTCTTCAGATATTGGTTGAGCAATAATATTTTTTCTTAATTTGATAAATGCATTCCGAATGGATAAATATGAATTTGATTCTTTTCTATGCATAAGTACTATCAAAATAAAAGTAATATAATATGTTCTTTTAATTACAAAGTATTAGTTTAAAATATGCTATTTTTTTTGAAATCTATCAATTCATCAAAATCAAGGCTCAATATTGTAAAGTAACATTTTTTTAGCAGATGCTTTAGTAATTTATGACTTGTATCTGAATCTTCATAATATCTTTTTCAAAAATTAAATTAATCTTATGGATTTGAAAGAGTTATATCGTTATTGCATAATTCTAGTTAATAGCATTCTTTAAATAATATTTTCAAAAATACTAAATTATGAAAAAGAAAGAAGAATTTGCATTCATAAATCTGATATCATTAATAATCTTTGTTTTAGTATTAATTTCGATAAATTCTCTTTCTATCAAAGTATTAGCTTTAACTGAAGATCCTACAACTAATACTCCTTATGACAATGAGTTAATAAATGGAAATAACAGTATTATGTTGCCAGGAAGCAATATGACTTTTGGTTCATCATTGGATAATGCTAAAATGCATTTAATGGAAGCAATCATGGATCTTGAGGATAATAATATTGAGGGAGCACTAATGCAATTGAATATGACTAGTAATGATATAAAGATGCACGAACACGAGATGGCAGACATGATTTTTATGATAAATAAGATGAAAGAAAAAGATATTATAAAATAGTTCATGAGAAAATTTCTTGAAATATATAAAAATCAAAGATCGAATAGAACAAAGAAGACTATTTCATTATTAATAATAGATGCTTTCTAATTAAAGGTTTAAATTTTCAGAATATCTAAAAAAAGAAAGCTTAAATCGTTTATTCTATAATAAATTATGTGCCAAAGCGGTCAAGTTCAGTTTTATTTTCCTTCTCTGCAGGACTTGTTGCGGGGCTTGTATCTATAGCTATATCAATAATCATCAAAGTATTTGCTGGTGGATTATTTCTGCCTGAACTTGCATCACAAACATTATTTTCCCTAACCCCTGGAGAGTTTGAATCTCAAGCCATAGAAACTTTAGGTCCTCTTGCTAAATATTCTACTTTTATAGCATCAATAATAGTTACCGCAATAATCTTTGGTATATTTGGAATTCTTTTATATAAATTATATAACAAATTTAATTTGGATCACTATATACTAAAGACTATATTTTCTTTCACATTAACTTATGGAATTTTAGTTATAATTTCTATTCTATTGGTAACAATAATTCAAGTTAGAAGTGGATCTCAAACAATTTCAATTCAACTTGTCATTCTTTCTCTTATTCCATCACAAATAGCATATGGATTGATTTTTCCATTGTTTTTGAGAAAACCAAAAGGTAAATTAGAACAAGAGCATTATCCACAGCAAACAATAACCGAAAATACTAAAGAGGGAAATTATAATAGGAGAGATTTTATTCGTCTTATGCTTGCATCAGTTATTTCTATTCCAATAATATATTTTGGATTAAATCGACTATTTTCACCACAAGATATCGAACAACAACAAATTCAATCTGATACATCCAATTTATTGCCACCACCACTACAATCGGCATCAATACCATCTGAATTTAAAGATCCAGCACTTGCACCATTACTTGCTTCAGAAATAACGCCTACTTATCTATTCTATAGAATAGATATAAATCCTATTGTTCCTGAAGTAGATGTAAATTCTTGGAATTTGCAGATTAAAGGAATGGTTGATAATCCGTTAAAATTAAGTTATGAGGAAATAAAATCTATGCCTGCAATTGAAGAATTTGTAACCTTAGAATGTATAAGTAATAAAACAGGTGGAGACCTTATAGGTACAGCACTATGGAAAGGAGTGCGGCTCAAAGATATTCTTGAAAAGGCAAAGATTGTTCCTAGTGTAAAATATATAGTATTTCGATGTTTTGATGGTTATGATGTGGGTATTCCATTAGATAAAGGTCTTATGAATGAAACAATATTAGCATATGAAATGAATTTAGCTCCCCTGACATCTAAGCATGGATTTCCTGTTAGAGCTATAGTGCCAGGGTTATATGGAATGATGAATCCAAAGTGGATTACAGAAATAGAATTAGTTGATCAAGTATATGAAGGATATTGGCAGAGAAATGGATGGACAAATATTGCTGACTATAATACTGGATCATCCATAGTTATACCTGGACAAGCTCCAATAAGAGATAGATTCAGAGGTTTAGATGAAATTCCTTCTTTCTCATCAAATGAAAGAGTTCCAATTGCAGGAATAGCATTTGGAGGCGACAGAGGAATTTCAAAGGTAGAAGTTAGCACTGATGGTGGAACAACATGGAAAACTGCTAAAATTAAGGAACCGCTTTCTCAATATACATGGATATTATGGACAACAGGATTCATTCCAAAAGAAGGAATAGATAATTATAAGATTGTAGTACGGGCTACAGACAAAAAAGGAAAAGTTCAAACTTCCGAGTTAAGAAAGCCATTTCCAGATGGAGCAACAGGATATCATACAATCACTGTGTAGTGCAACTATAAATCACTAGAAATATCACTACTAAAATAATAATAATAACAAAAAATTGTTAAACATTAGTAAGCAGTAAAAAAAACCATAGTCTTCTGATGAGTAAATGAAGATGAAGCATTTTTAATATATATAAAATTACTATGAAAATACATATGAAATTGACCAAATTCTTGAAAAACATTTTCCTTTAACTATCAGAGTCATTATTTATGTGAACTTTATAAGAATGGTTATGCTGTGATAGCATTCCAGATGAATTACAATGGAAGGAAGATATAGAATGCTATGATAAAGTTATGGAATTATATCCTAATTATCTCAAGATATGATGGTGATATAATCTAGTTCTAGGATATAAACAAAAGGCTAATAAAGAATAATTTAATAGAATTGCTTAAAAAAAATAAAATAAGGATATTATTTCTTTAAAATTATACGACCAACAATTGTTCCCACCAAAGTAAAAGAACCAATGATTGCAGCAATGAATACGGTATCTGCTACTGATGCTAATGGTCCACCTACGATTCCCATGAATATTGAATATATAATAATTATAAATCCAATCAATGCAAATAGCCCTAAAACTATGGATTTAATTTCATTATTTTGATCATCTCTTTTATAGCTATCAGATTTGTTAGACATGTTTTCAGCCATTTCCAACAATATCATGATATTTAATAATATAAAAACAATTGTTGAAAATTAATATAATTAATATATAATTACAATTTACTTTATTAATAGTCCATCTCTATAATTGCATCATAATTTATTATAGAGCAAAAACCAATGATAGACAAGACTATGGTTATATTCTGAACATTTGTCTGTATTATTTGATTGTAGATTCACATTGCTAAATATAATATTTAATAATTTTATACAATTTAATTAATTGTCTAGTCCGAACAAAAATGATCAGTTCGTCTATAGGATTAGCAGATCCAGGCTATGACAATATCTTTTGCTTGTTTATGGATGATTTGCCAGAGTATATTGCAATCATTATTGATAGAAGAAATCTTATTTATCTTTTTTTAAATTTCTCATTTGGAGAATGCATTACAATAATTAGAGAGAACAAAATGCAATCTTAGTTAATAATATTATCGATTACGACTAAAGAAATTTCAATTAAGAATGCACTAAAATGGGTGTTTAGTGGTTTGGTTTAAGTATATTCTTTATTGCAATGTTAGTTATATATTATTACAGTTCATAATGTCTTCATAGGTAATTCTTATCAAACTCAAGAAAATTGACCCTAATATGGTTTTTTAGCATCGCCGTCTCTCGTTGTTGGTAATAAAAAAAGAAAAAGAAGAAGAAAAGCAGAAAAAAAATTTATAAAATAAATATATAAATAAATTCACTTTTTTATATCAAAGAATATTTATAGAAATTATTAACCTACCCCACTTGGCCTTTTATGTTCGATATGCTCTAATTTCTTATGTTCTTCCTTTATATCTACAGTATCGAACAAAAGTCCACATATTTCACATGAAATTTTAGAAGGTCTACTTTTATTAGTGTTGGTGGATTCTTCAGGTGCCACTAACATAATAACAAATTCAACATTAATAATACTTTTGAATTAAAAAGGTTAATCTAAAATGTTTGAATATCTCATATGAATGAATGAGAATAAACCAAGTTGAAATATTGAGAGTTTTACAAAGATGGTACTGTAAAAAAATTATATATATTTATATATATACATTATACTGTTTAAATCATATTCTCGAAATTTGTAACAAAATAGAAAATAAAAAAAAGTGATTGATTAAAAAATAATATTTACATTATTTAGGACTTACAAATTTTATTTCATATCTTTATGTGGACTTTGTTCAACTATCTCTTCTGCTAACCTGTAATAACTTTCATAATTATTTTCATTAAAAGAAAATTCGAAAATGTAATTTTATATTTCTAATAGCCTTACTAGGAGAAAAATACGAAATAAAAAAAATTGTTTATTAAATATTGTAAATATTTTTCTATTCTCTATCTACATTTGATGTATCTAATTCTTCAGAGTTAACATCTTCTGTTATCTCTTTTTTATCTGTAATGGCTTTCTTTTTTACTATCACTTCTTCTTTAACATATGGTTTTTTTGTGACTTGTGGTTCTTCTCTCTTTAATGGTATTTTGATCTCCTTTGGTGATTCTATAGGATTTTGTGCTTTTATTTGGCTACTAGGAGGTCTTCTCTCGATACTTTCTATTTCTTCTCTTATTAATTGAACTTCTACTGTTTTAGTTTCTTTAACTGGTTTCTTCATAATAACTGTCTCATCTACAAGTTCTCTCTTTGTAACATCTAATTTTTCTGACATTAAAGGAATAACTTCTTTTCCTTTTCCTTTTTCTTTTGTATTGCTTAATGAATCATCATCATTAGTATCAGTAGTAGTAGTTTCTGTTTCTATCTTACTATCACTAAAATCATCTTGTTCTAGATTTACATTTTGAGATTCCATATATGAATTTCTTGCTTCTTCTTCAGTTATTTTGAATAATACTCTATTACCATCATAATCTTGAGCTAGATTTATTGGAATGGAGAAAAATTCTTTATCAATTATACCCTTTTGAGTTATGACATAATCTGAATCAACACTTTGGATCTCACCAAAATCAGCATCGTCAATTCCTCTTGCTTCTTTTTTTATAGTTTCATTCCAGGGAATATCATTAGAACTCATAGAATATTCTATTTAATAAATTATTTAATAATTACAATGAATTTAATTGTTATCTACAAAGCAATAAAAAAATTTGTTAACTAGAATTCTTCAAATTCCATTGTATTTTTATTTTTCCCCAGCGATATCTGTATCCCCTTGACATTGACTTTCTCTAGAATTTTCATCTAGATTACTCAGCCAGCTGTTCCTCCTGCATCATTTCCTAGATCACTCCCGCCAGCTGTCTCTCATCTATGTTCCAACTTTGACTTTGTGCTAACATATTTTCAAATTCTGTTGAAATTATTTCTGCTGCTATAATTAAAGCAAATATGAGAATTGATGTAAAATTATTGTTGACTGGATTTTTGATTATATGTCGATTTTAATTATTATATTA
>CAWIYT010000297.1:0-15539 GCA_963840085.1 uncultured Nitrososphaerales archaeon | reverse complement strand
ATGTAATTTGTAGAAATTTTAGTGGAATTAATATCCAAAATTTAAGGCAAATAATCATATTCACACAATAGGACAATTTGACAAGTAATTGCCAAAAAGGGAATTTTAGATTAGACAAATCTAGAATACTAAATTATGGTCTCCAAGTAAATCATGGTTACTGCTTGAAGAAATCATAACTCAAAAAAAAGGAAATAGATATAGATAAGAGATAATTCTCCATTTGTTTAGATTTTTAAAATAATATATCAAACTCAGGACAATAAAAAAATTGATAAATATATTAGGAAAATGTTATTATTAAAAGTAAAATAAGAAACTCTTTTTATCAACAAAATAAATCATTATTATTATTTTAGTTTAGATTGATTTCTTCTCCTGATTAAATAAATTTTGTATAAAGCATATGGAGCTCACGCCATAATGACAATTATTGTTACAATTAGAATTATACCAGTCAAATCATTGTTAACAATTTGAAAATTATTCTCAACATATATTCTAGCATGTTCTCTTCCTTATAATCTAGTCACCAGTAATACTGCAATATTATCTTAAGGTAGTCCTCTTGATTATATTAAATAAAATTCTATCTGATTATTGTTGTTTTATTATATTATAGTTGTAGAGAAATAAATTATTGGTGGAAGAAATTATAAATCCATTAACATAAAATAATATTTATTGATTAATAACAATAAATCTTTTAATAGTTATAAGGATTTACATTTAACATTCTACAAAATGTTTCTTTTATTTATCAAAAGATATCCTATACCAATTTTTGCAATACGCTGGTCTAGTATCTGGAAGTATATTTCACCTGTTTTTGAATCAACAGGATGTAGGACACTGGATTTGGATTGGAACTTTGATTATCGGTGGTGCTCCTATTATATTTGATACAATACGTAACATGATTCATAGACAATTTGCTGCTGATATTATTGCAATGCTTGCAATCATTACAGCTATTTTATCAAATGAGGCATTGCCAGGAGTGGTAATTGTCATAATGCAATCAGGTGGTAAAGCATTAGAAGATTATGCTTTTAGGAAAGCTACTACTTCTCTAGATGCTCTTTTAGCACGGTCTCCACGGATAGCCCATCGGAAAAAAAAATAATATAATAGAAGAAATTGATGTAGATTCAATAAAAGTTGGCGATTTACTTGTTGTACGTCCTGGCGATTTGATTCCAGTAGATGGACATCTTATTGATAACGATAATACGACTGTAGTAGATGAATCAGCACTTACAGGAGAACCAATACCAAAGACAAAAAAAGTTGGTGATCCGCTTTTTAGTGGTACAGTTAATGTTGGTGATGCTTTTGAAATGATAACTGATAAATTAACTGAAGAGAGTCAATACTCTAAAATAGTCAAGATGGTTAAAAGCACAGGAAGAAAGAGCTCCGATTCAACTCTGCTAGACAGTATGCAATATGGTTTACAACCTTTTCACAGATTTTATGATCTTTTTGGCTGGATTATAACTGGAAAAATAGAGACTATTCTATCAGTATTGGTTGTAGCATCACCTTGTTCACTTATTTTTGCAACTCCTATAGCAATTATCGGTGCAATAAAAAGGCTGCAAAAATTGGAATAATAATCAAGAGTGGTATTGGTCTAGAACAGATAGGAAAAGCAGATTCTATCGTACTTGATAAAACAGGTACAATAACTTTTGGAACTCCAAGAATTGAAAAAATAATAGAAATCAATAATCTTGAATTCTAACGATATTTTACTAAAGGCTGCTTGCCTAGAACAATTATCATCACATCCAACTGCTAAAGTAATAACTCAGGAAGCACAAGAAAAATTTGGAAAACTACCAATCCCAAATAATTTTCATGAAATAGCTGGTATTGGAGTTGAAGGGTTCCTTAATGGAGAACATATTATTGTCGGATCTCAAAGTATTTTAGAAAATAACATAGACAATCACTCCCTAGAAAAAATCTTAGATTTAAAAAAACGAGATCCAATTTAAAGGAAAAATGTTGGCATTTGTAAATATCAATAATACACCTGTTGGTATTATAGTGTTTGGTGACATAACACGTGCAGGCGTTAAATCCATGATCGAACACTTTCGAAGAATTGGAGTAAAAGAGACAAAAATATTAAGTGGCGATAGTTATGAAAATTCTCAACTCGATAGCTCAAGAAGTAGGTGTTAATAGTTTTGAAGCTAATCTATTACCAGAACATAAAGTAAACTCAGTAAAAAAACTAAGAGAAAGATATAAAAATGTCATAATGGTTGGCGATGGAATAAATGACGCCCCTGCACTAGCTGTCTCAACTGTTGGTATAGCAATGGGAGTCTCATGGTACAGCAATATCAGCTGAAGCAGCAGATATAGTATTATTGGTAGATGACATTACTAAAGTAAGAGACACCATAGAAATTAGTAAAAGAACAATACAGATTGCTAAACAAAGTATTTATGTTGGTTTAGGAGTAGCATTATTTTCATGATCATAGCAAGTTTTGGGATAATACCCCCAACAATAGGAGCACTAATTCAAGAATTACTTGATGTTGCTGTTATTCTTAATGCATTACGTGCTAGATAAACATCATCATATATTGAAGCTATTGATAATATCAAAAGAATATGATTACTATCCATAGTAATTAAATAAAAATAAATTGATGGTTACAATTTTTAGTATCAAGGAGATTTCTTTGTCTTTGTCCTTAAATAAATAAAAAGTCATTGCTAAAAATGAAAAAAATCATTATAGAATATTAATCCATGGTGGTATTAAAACTAAAATAAAGTCAATCAGCAGAAACAATAAAAAAGCTCTTAGAGAATTAATATCCAAAGGATTTAATTTTTTAAAAAAAATTATTAAATATATACAGTAATCAATTAGATATAAACAAAAAAATTAAGAATATATAATAGATTGAAAGGAAACATAAACAAAGGAGAGAAATACAATAATAAATTATTATCTTTATCAAGACATCATATTCAATATCATGATACAGTAACTCAATAGCAATTAATAAAGGGAGAAATGTTACTGCAGTTATATCTACAGGTAATAGATGGCTAAAGATGTCTGATAGAATAGGAGATGCTGGAGTAATTGGAAGTAAATTATACATTGATAATAAATTAAGCAGCATTTACTATTGGACATGGAGAATTTATAATGATATTATGTCTTTCTAAATATGCTTGTGATTCTAATAAAGAAGCATTACTCCTTAACTTGGTTAACTAAGCTTTATAGGCATTAGTCAGATATATACGAATTGTGGACAAAGGAGTCGATATTCCAAAATTTCCCCATGATGTTCAATATGTTGATAGATTAAAAGGTCTATCTCTTGCTATACATACTTTGAATCAGTTAAATGATAATCAACATTTCAATCTAAAAAATATTGCAAATGAATTTGATCATAGTGAAAAATTTGTTCTTTCGGTAATAGAATTTCTAAAAGACATATAATGGTTAATTCAAGATGAAGATGGGAAATACATTGTCACTGAACAAGCAAAAATAGAAATGTCATACCTGAATGATAGAAGCAAACAATCCCAAATATAAATAGATAGAAAGAGACTTAATAAATAAATATTATAATCTTTATTTTATTAAATTTTATTAAATAAGTAGTTTTTTCTCTCATGTGATATTCGTATACTTTAAAATATAGATAAATTAAGTCGCTGTTATTTCTGAATGTTTCAGCTACTAATTAACAAAGGATTTTCATAAATCTTTCCTTTTTTGTCTTTGTTCTATTATTATGAATAAACTCGAATGTTTTTGAATATGTCTGTAAATTTGGACTTGTTTACGCCCATGAACTTTCTTATCCATATCTGATACAAGTTACTTCTGCATTCACAGTTATTCACGTGTACAATACCATTTGCATATTCTTTCTGCGAATGGATTACACTTCTGTGTACGAATCCATGTTCTTCCAATTGGTCATATGCACTATATTCATCTGTAAATATGGTGGAACCATATTCAACTCTGGTACAGACAATATCTAAAGAAGTGACTGTAGTAAAGGAACATCAAAATATGTCATTCCATTTCTCTGATGAATACACGTAATCATTGGATGATCCTTGTAAAATGTACCTCTACCTCTCCAAGGCTTTAGCCCTCTTTTCCGGGGTTTTCTTCCTGCTGATCTTATTATCTCATCATGATATGATCTTCCTTTCAATCCTGCCTTGATATAGAATTCATCACCCTCGACCTTACCATCGAGTTTAGCGTAAGAAGAAGAAGAAGAAATTTTTTCCATAACTGTTCTGATAAATCTGTAGCATCTTGGATATGGTACCACTACCTCAAGCGATATCTCTCTTATTGAACATCCAGGCCAGAGTACAAAGTATAGATACATTACCAGAAACCAAACCTTCAATGGTGTATGCGAATAATGAAATACAGTACCTGTTTTGTCATTGAATCCTCTTTCACACTGCTTGCAAAAGTACTTCTGATATGATCTGTAAAGACCATCCTTCTTTATGTTATTGGACTGGCAACGTGGACATATTACATAGTCATTCCATCTAATCTTTCTCAGTAAACTGGTACACCAATTTTCATCAGGAAGAGATGTGGTTAAAGTAAACACATCTTAATTAGGTGTTATCCAGCTTTAAGCTTGGCTGAAACATTTGTCAATAAGAGCGAATTAAATTTAATAGATTGAAATTAAAGATAGAATTTGATCGTAGTCATTATAAATCAACAAAAATCGCCAAAATTTCCTAAAAATAATAATATCAAATGAAAAATTTAATAAATGCAATTAATGATGGTAATTGAAATATAGTCTTGGAATCTGAATTATTTGCATCATCAACAAACACAATTCAAAAAAATGAAAGTACAGAATCTCCTTCAATAAATAAAGAAGACTATGACCAAACAAGAAAGACTTGTTGTATTGTTCATTGTATAAGATAGATTATATTATAAAAAATATGCAAAAGATGTGGTGTACGATTGACTAATAAATAATTTTATTATTTGAAAGTTTTAAATTTCAATGATATTAGTGTTTAGTTTTTCTTAATTTAATTAATAATAAGAGTTTACCTTTCAAAATGAAAAATTCTAAAATAATTATTATTGTTATATATAATTCATTTTTATATTTTATCTTACAAAATATAAGTAAAGTGGAAATAAATAATACGATAAAAGAAAAAGGTATAATAGAAAATTTAAATAAACTTGAAATATCTAAAGATCTTGATATATTATTAGATCGTATAGCTGATTCACAATTTGTTTTATTAGGCGAAGCATCTCATGGTACTTCTGAATTTTATAGATGGCGTACTGAAATTACTAAACGTCTTATAAAAGAAAAAGAATTTTCATTCATAGCAGTAGAAGGTGATTGGCCAGATTGCTACAAAGTTAATAGATATATCAAAGGATTTCCTGATTTTGGCAACAATGCCTATGATGTTTTATATTCTTTCAATCGTTGGCCTACATGGATGTGGGCTAATAAAGAGATGATTGAATTGGTCGAATGGCTTAAATTCTACAATGATAAGCAACAACAAGAACAAAAAGATATCAATTCTTCAATTTCCAATAAAAAAATTGGATTTTATGGTCTGGATCTATATAGTCTATGGGAATCAATGGAAGCAATTATACAATATCTAAAGAAAATTGACCCAGATGCAACTAAAAATGCTATTGAAGCATATAACTGCTTTGAGCCTTACGGAAAAGATGTAGAAAATTATGCTCGTGCAACAGCATTTGTTCCTGAAAATTGTGAAGATGAAGTTATTGATATGTTAACATCTCTACGTAGCAAGATGGATGTTTATAGTAAAAAAGATCATGGAAATAGAGAAGAAGATTATTTTAATGCAGAACAGAATGCTATTACAGCAAAGAATGCAGAATTGTATTATCGTACTATGATTAGAGGTGATATAGAGTCATGGAATATACGTGACAGTCATATGATGGAAACTCTTGAACGCTTAATAGCATTTCATGACGAATGTAACTCAAAAGCAATTGTTTGGGCACATAATTCACATATTGGTGATGCAAGAGCAACAGACATGTCCAAAGATAATATGTTAAATCTAGGACAATTAGTACGTGAACGGAAAAGTAGTAAGAATAATACAGTATTGGTTGGATTTGGAACGTATAAGGGAAGTGTGATTGCTGCAAAAAGATGGGGTGAAAAGATGGAAGAAATGACTGTTCCTCCTGCTATAAGTGAAAGTTGGGATAATATTCTTCATCATATCAAAAATGAGTCTATTGCTAATTCTTATACTAATACTAATAATAATAAATTAATTATTTTCTCTCACGATGATATTAATAAAATAATAAATGAAAATAGCAATAATAAAATCAATAATGGTAAATGGAGAGGTCAAAGAGCAATAGGAGTTGTATATAATCCTCAATATGAAAAATATGGAAATTATGTCTCTACTAACCTATCTTTAAGATATGATGCCTTTTTATTTATTGATGAAACTCATGCATTAAATCCTCTACATATGAAAATTATAAGTGATAGAGATCTTCCAGAAACTTTTCCTACTGGTGTATAGATAAACTTTGAAGAAGCGAAAGAAAAAATAGACGATATTACAAGAACTATTCATTTACATCTAGCATTATCTAAAGTAGTGGACAGAATGCCATCTGCCTTATAATATTATCGTAATTATTTATGATAATTTTAATGGTGATTTAATAGTCAAAAATGTATTGCTTCTTTTTATTTAATATTTTAAAAGAAAAGTAGAATAATTAATTTGAAATTATTATTATTATAGTTTGTATTTTTTTCTTATTACTATCTACAATTATTGTAAATGTTTTTAACTTGGCTATATCTCCTGTATGTTAAGAACATTATCAAAAGGTATTACAGCAATCAAGATCATGATTTCACTCTTTCCTTTTCATATCATATTTATAATCTAAATCAAGATAATAAATTAAATAATTTGTTCATAACTAAAATATAATATCACTTTGATTAGAGTGGGATACAGATGAAGAGACCATGGATGATGAAAAATTTAATTGAAAGAAAAAGAGATTAGAAAAAGAATTAGATAGTAGGGTCTCTAATCATTATGGACTAAATCTACTATATTATTTCCAAAATTACTTGTCTTGATATTGGGCAAGGACTCTTTCTGCATCTTCTTCTCCTTCCCTCATTAATTTTTTTATTCTCTATTTTGAAAAATCAGCATCTTCAAACAGAAATTGCATTTTTTCTTTTCGTCCTATTCTTACTACTTCTTTTATTATTGCACCTCTTTTTTCAACTAGATTATTATATTCAGGTTCAAGATCTTCCAATTTTTTTCTTGTTTTCTCATCTATTTTTCCATTATCGTCTTTAATAATACCATTTATTTTTTTTAATAATGTAAGATATTTCTCAATTTCTTTTATCAATTGTATATTCTTATCAGTTTTATCCATGAATATGATATCTCGTGCCCTATGCCAAACTTCCATCATATTGGTAGGAATTTCCATTTGCTCTCGTGAAAATAGATCAACAATATAATAATTTTTATTATATTGTGGAGATGAAAAGATAACATCTAACATAGGAGTATTTGTTAATAAGCTTCCATCCCATAAAAATTTACCATCTACTTTTCTCCATTTAAATCCATAAAATGGATACCCTACAGAAGATAATATTATATCTTCGTTAAATTCTATTTTTTTATTATCAAAAACTACTGGAACTCCCTTTTGTATATCTGTAGCAGTAATTATTAATCTTGATGCTATTTTATCATTTTCGGATTGTAAATGTATACTCTTTAGATTGATATATTTTTTAATGTATATTTAAGTGGATTAATATCATACAAATATGTCCAATTTAAGTAAAAATAATTATATAATCTTAGAAAAAACCATCTATGAATAAAGAAATTATAATTCCCATACAATGTTGAATACAGATAGGAGATCATTGCGATTGATATATCATAAAATGGCGTATTTGGCAAAAAATTTATAGATGGTGGAAAAATATTTTCAGCAATATCTAACCAAAAATTTTCCAAAATTGCAGCTGTATCTTTATTATCATTTTGAGCGCTACAAATGATAGATGCATTTACATCTCCAATTGATGAATCAGCTAAAATATCAAATTTAATATTATGATTATTTAGTGTTTTAAAAACACCACATTTATATGCACCAAGAGATCCGCCACCTTGAAGTACTAAAACAGTTTCTGAGTTGTTATCATTATATTTAAATTTTCTATTAATCTGTATTTTCAAGACATAATTGAGTTAACTATATAATATAATAGAATTCAATATCTTTGTTAACCTATGTTATCTTTAGATAAGTACATTAATATTATTATCTTAAAATAAGCCATAATGTCTAAATTACAGTTACTTAGTTATTACATACTGTTAACTTAGTTAAAGTATTAAATATCATAAGTTTCTAATTTTATAAATGATTCACTTAATTGGAACAAAGCTATGAACAATCTAATGCATACTCTTTATTTGTATATGCAGTTAGATGAAAAGTTACAAGAGATTACTATCTTAGAGCCTATCCGAAAAGTAGTTTATAGTATTTAAGTTTATGGTACAATAGATTTATTCGACAAAGCTAAGTGTCTCTACACTATATATCACGAGATTAGTTTGATATCTGAAATTTCTGGAATCGATTCATCTTATGAAATACCAGATGAATTATGGAATCAAATTTTCCCTCTTCTTGTACATAAAGCCAAAAGAAAGAAGAAGAAGAAGACAGGTCGTCCAAGAATGGATGATAGAAAGGCAATGAATGCTATCTTCTACATTACACGTACTGGATGTCAGTGGAAAGCATTACCACGAAGTCTTGGTGCATCCAGTACTGTACATGACAGGTTTCAGGAATGGAGACAAGATGGCGTATTCAAACGTATGTGGATTGATGGTCTAAAAATATATGATAAAAAAGTTGGTATCAACTGGAAATGGCAATCAATGGATGGTGCAATAACAAAAGCACCTCTTGGGGGAAAAAAGTACAGGACCAAATCCCACAGACAGAAGTAAATCAGGTACCAAACGTAGCCTTCTTGTAGATGGTCAGGGCATTCCTCTTGGAATTACTGTAGATGGTGCTAACAGACATGATATGAAGATGACAAAAGCAACTCTTCAGAGTATAGTGGTTTGCAGACCACCACCACCACCATCATCATCATCTACAACAAATACCCAACAACAACACATCTGTCTTGACAAGGGTTATGACTATCCTGAGGTATATGAGTTACTTGAGGAATATGGTTATACCATGCATATTTGCAAGAGAGGAGAAGACTACAATAATGGTAACAAAAAGAAGAGAAGAAGGATACCAAAATATAGAGCAAGAAGATGTGGGTAGTTGAGAGAACACACTCATGGATGAACCGATTCAGGCGATTATTGATTAGATGGGAAAAGAAGGAAGATAACTATATTGCAATATTACATTTTGTCTGTGCTTGGATAACATATAAGAGAGGAGGTGTTTTCGGATAGGCTCTTAGAAGATTGAAAATTTTCTTTAATTATTTAGATTTAAAATCTGATGAGACAATTGAAGAAAGATGAAATTATTTTGCAAATAAAGGAATTAATGATCCAACTTGGCTATTTAATTGCATAATAAAATTCTTTCAATTTCAAAAAGAGTTGAAAAAGAAAAGATTACATGAGTAACACTTAATTTCATAAAAGTAATCAATTGTTTTGCAAATATCTGATATCTCTATTCAATAGAAAAAAATACAAGAGGCCTGACAAAAATAAGATGCCATACGGATGACAGTGCACCAATGATAAAAGAAATTTATTTTGGAATTAAATTTTTTATTAAAAGTTAACAATACAATGAGATCAAATTTTTATCGTAGTTACAACAATGTAGTAAATTGTTGATAAAATTAGAATTATCTAATAATCAATAATTAGAAAGATTAAACTTAGTTAAGGATCTAAATATAGATAGTAGAAGATTTTTTATTAATCCACAGAAGTTTATTAAGATAATTTGTTATAGTACTTGTTCCTTAACCAATATTATCAATGCAATTTTCTTTTATGATCCAATAGAGAAAAATTTTTATATTATTCTTAAGCCTCAACAGCAACCACAAGATTAAAGATCAAATCTTTCAAAGTTATAGTTAAGGCCATCTAAAACTAAATCTATCATGGAACTTTTAATTATCAATTATAGAAGTTAAATTTTTAATTAGGTCTTTATTTTTGATTGGCTTTTGAATAAAGTAGTCTTCGCCAATTGTTTTACCCAACTCAGAACGTGTTTTTCTAAATTTTTCATAAAACATTTCACTCGCAGTTAAGAAACATATTTTTACTTTAGGATCTTTTTCTCTTATTTTAGTATATAACTGGAATCCATCCATTTTTGGCATCTTTATATCAAGAATTACTAAATCATAAAAATTGATTTGATAATTATCCAATGCAGAAATAGGATCGGTAAATGAATCTACTTTAAATCCATTATCTCCTAAAATATTCTTTATTGTAAAAGTAATATCTGGTTCATCATCTATTAATAAAATATTTTTAGTAAATGTTATCATATCTTTTCCCATTTATTACTATCTCGTTAGTTTTAACTATAGAGAGTACAAAATAAAAAGTAGATCCAGTCTAATAAAGAATGACACTGATGTATAAGATGAAAATTTACTATATATTATTATATAATAGTTTTATAATGTTAATAAGATAGTATGGACTAAAATCATTACTCATAGTAATAATATCTTCAATTTTGGAGAAATTTTTAGGCGGCGAAAAATTTGTAATTTTTACCTTTAATTTTATATACATACCATTAGACCAATTTCTTTAAATTTCATTAAATAAAATGTATATTTTATGAATGGTATATTTATTCCTAAACTTAAGGAGCAAAAAAGAATGATGATAAATCCTTTACCAAATGATAGAATTCCCAAACCAAAAAAGAAACAATATGCTACTGCAATAAAAACTCTATCTCCAAGGATAAATGTAGAATATAAATTAGGTTCTTCTATTTCTCAATAGTTATTATAGATGGTATACAAATAAAATGTGGCATCACAGCAATAAAGGCAATAAAAGCATCAAATTTACTGATGATTCACTAAAGTGTTGTGTCTGCTTTATAGAATTTCAAACTCCTGTAAACAATCTTTCTATAACCTATGATTCTTCACAGATAAGAGAATACTATTCAACCGTTATAAACTCGTTATCGCAAATAATTAAACGCAATAATGGTAAGATTGTAAAAAGTCTTGGTGATCGCTTATTATGTTATTTCTTGAACTTTTCAGATCTAAATAATGAAAAAGCATTTGAAGAGGTAATTGAATGTGTTTTAGAGATTTTAGAAAAGCGAGAGGATATGAATAATGAATTATTGTTGAAGAATAATTTACCACCACTAGAGAGCTACAAGATTAGTTTAGATTATGGTGTAGTAGACTTAGCCTTAGCTGGAGATAATTATCAAATAGATATATTTGGTTCAGCAGTAAACATATGTTCAAAGATAAATTCTTCTCCTTCTTTAGCTCTTCAAAATGAAATAATTATTGGAAATAATTTATATAGAATTTTAAAATCTTTTTCTAATATTATAAATAAGTATAATTTTATAAATAATGGTGAATTCAAGGTAACAGAAAACATTGGGTATCCTACATATAATATAAAAAGGAGTAATACTTTATTGCAGAAAGATGATACTAATAGTACACATTCCTTGACAGAGAAACAGTCAAATTCATTTGCTGAAGATTTTATGGAAAATAAGAATAAAAAAAGAAAAGGCTTCTTTTTTAATAAAAAAAATAATAATAAAAGGATAATTATAGTTGATGATGATGAAGATGTTCTCTTTACTTATAGAAGCTTTCTAAAAGACTATGATTATCATATTACTTGTTTTACAGAACCTATTCTTGCACTGAATTATATTCGAGAAATTTCCAATTTTGATGATTTATTAATAATACTGGATATTAGAATGAAAATCTTGAATGGAATTCAACTATATCAACAAATAAAATCCATAAATCCAACAATTAAGATTGTTTTTATAACAGCTTTGGATATATTAGATGAATTGTTGAGTATAATTCCAGGTATATCAAAAGAACAAATTATGAGAAAACCGGTTGGTAAAAACTTATTTGCATATACTGTAAAAAATATGTTAAACAACTAAAAAGAGACATATAAAAGTAAGAACATTAACAAGAGAAGTTTTTTAAATTTGTATTTTTTTTACTCATTTTATTTTTTATTTTATAGCATTTAGGTTGTCTCATTTTTTTTCTGTTCTAGTTTTTTTCTCTAGTCATACCGCTAATCAAACATAGAAATATTCTTTGGCAATTTAGTAGAATTATTATTTTCTTAACTAATATGTATCTCACATCGCCATGCTTCTCTTACAATCCATAACTATGGAACATATAATTACCAAATTATCAAACTAATACTAATCAATCCCTCTGTAGAAATAGCAACAGCACAATTAACTACTCAATTTGGATGTTAATTTTTATTTTTTTTAATATAGTTTTATATATATGAAGACAATCTTCAAATTATTAATAATAAGATTGTTAAATAAGATTTATATTTTCTTCAATAGATAACGATTTAAAAATCGTAAAAGAGTATCTTTAGAATTTATTTATACACTATATTAATATAAAAAAGAAAAGAGTTTATTGGATAGAAGAAGACTATCTGTCTCTAACATATTGCGTTCCATTGCTTTTTCTCTTTCTCCAATTATTTTTTCAATATTAAGTTCTTTATAGCCTTTATCTAATTTTTCATTAACATGAACTACTTCATTGATAGTCTCATAAGGACTTCCAATTCTATTAGACAGTTTATCTACATCTTGTTGTGTGGTAATTATATTTCCTGGTGGGACAAATTTATTATCTGGGATTTCTACTCCACCTGTTATAGTACTCGAAACCCCAATAGTAACATTATTTCCTATTTTTGCATTAAATACTAAACTTTCCATTCCAACAAAAGTATCATCTCCTATATATGCAGGACCATGAACAAGTGCTCCATGTGCTAAACTCGTTCTTTCACTTACAAATACTGAATAACCATCTTTGAATCTGATATCGTTACCCAATAATAGTTCGCCATCTTTGGTAAATCGTTTATTATCTAAATTTTTTCCATCTTTGGTTGTTTCTAAGCCATGTATTATCACATCATCTTGCATATTTGAGTGAGCAGAGATATGGATAGGTGTACTTCATCACCCCCTACAAACACCAGTGGGAGCTACCATTACAAGTTCACCAATATAACATGCTCCAATTACTACAGCAAATGGATGAATTAATGCAGTATTTTCAATTTGTGGATAGAATACATTTGAATTAAAATCAGTAATGACATTTTCATGTATGTTAGGCCAATCATACTTATCAGTAAGATTTTATACTTCTGATTGTGATGATTTATTTACTTTTTGTTGTTGTTGTATCTGAGTATTCTCCTCTTGAGAAAAACTACTGTTTATTGCTGTTGGTATTGTTATTATTATGCTAATACAAGCATTATAAATGTGCATTGAAAATGTAATTTCATTTTCCTTTCATAGGAATATTTTATTCTCTATTTATGGTTTTTGTACATTAAATTTTTTATCAAATATTAAGGTTATTTTTTATTAAACAATTTTTGGTTCTTATTTATTCTATGAATTTTTAATAGTTAAAATATAGATGCTTTACAATTGATAAGCTTCAAAATATTATAAATAATATCAATATCGTGGAATCTTATCATTATACGTAATGAGAATAAGATATGCATCTAAACTATATTTTGTCCATCCATCTAGATAATATCTTTTGAATTCGGTTTAAGATTATAAATAAAATTTTTTCGATGCGAAAAAAAGCAATATACGATAGTTAAATTACTCAAATCTGTTATAGAGATGATAAAAGAATAATATCTTTATGCATATACTACAAAGAAATTATAATGATTTTAAACTCAAAAATAATTTCTAATTATTTTTAAATATATATAATATCACTAGTTTTTTAAATAGATTACATAAAAAAGTTATAGGTATAAATTGAATACCAAAAATCATATTAAAAAGATTATATGATTTTTTGATATATAGATATAGATACTAACAACAATTCTTTATTTTCTTTTAATATAATTAAAATAATATAGTATCAAATAATTGGTCCCACTTTCGAAAGTTTCGAATCCCACACATTTATCTGAATAACAATACTAAACCCACTTTTATAATTGAATATATAATACTAATTAAAAACCTTTTTTAGGTCAAATTTGTTTCACAAACCAGCGAGACAAATACAAAAATATTGCAAATCATATGTTTAAGATAATTCACTATCATTAAAACTAAATGATATGAATTTTAAATATATATAAATAAATTTTTTTGAGATTGTATCATGGAATATTCTCATATACTATTTTATTCGATGATGTTCTATGACAATTGACTTTTCCAAATTTTTATTCATTTTACACAAATAAAAACAACTATTTTATTTAAAAAAATTAGAATAAAATAGAATTATTTTTTTTATTCAAAGAAAAATATAATAAAATGCCCTTATTGAAATTGACTAAATTTATTTTCAGTATTAGAATAATAGATAAAAATAAAATACCCGGCTTATATCAAAAGATTAGGAGTATTTGGAATTGTTATTATATGATTTTTTAATTACTTTATTTTCTGAATATACATATCCGTTTGTATTTTTTTTTATATTTGTATTAAGCATTATTCCAATATTAACTCCACCAACGTGGATAGTAGTTGTTTCAGCATATTCATTAAATGACCAGCTAAATCCATTTTTATTATCGGTGATTGGAGCGACTGCTGCAGTTACTGGTCGTTTATTATTATTACAATTAAGTACAATAGGAAGAAAAGCAATAAATGATCATAGAAAAAGCAGTTTAGAAAAGCTGAGAAAGTATTTAGAAAAAACTAAGTATGGATTTTTGTTGGGGACTTTATTATTTGCACTACTTCCATTACCCAGTAATATGTTATTTATTTCTTATGGATTGATGAATGCTAAATCCATTGGTATAGTAGTGGGTTTTTGGATAGGACGTTTTGTTGCATATATGATTATGATAAATTTATCTAAATATTTTGTAGATTATTTTAAAAAAGTTCTAAATTCAGATATTCAATCTTTATTCATTATTGATATTATAGGCGTTATAATGACTTTATTTATGTTGTTGATAGATTGGAATATTCTTTTTTCTGAGCGTAAACTAGTTTTTATTAAACCTAAAGGATTCTTTTCATGAAATTTATTATTTATTATATACTAGCAAATAATAAATAAAATATCATAAGTCTGGGATTACCAATTCTCCTAATTTGT
>CAWIYT010000296.1:0-23846 GCA_963840085.1 uncultured Nitrososphaerales archaeon | reverse complement strand
TTTAATCAAGAGGTAGTAGGTATTATCGGGGAAATACCATACATTTATGACAAGAGAATAGAAGATAATAGTCTGACCAAAAAAACAAGAAGAGAAAATATAATAAATGAAATAGCAAAGTTTGAAAAACTAAAAAAATTTGTAAATAATATCCTTTTAACTGCTGATCTCAACAAGAGCTCAATTTTCTATGATTTGTTCCGATATATTGTAGTTCAATGGGAAAAAGCTTTACGTACAAGAAAAAAATACCTTGAGAAGGAAGAATATGCGCAAATGGCAACAGTGTCACAAGAATTTGGTCCTTAACGTCATTCCAATTTTTCGTCAATCTCTATTATTAGGCGAATTAAGAAGGCTTTTGATAGAATCACCCAAGACTATACAAAACATAAAATTGATTGAAGATGTTGAAAATGAAATCACTGTAAGAATTGAATTTGTTAAGGAAAATTCAAATATAAAGACATTCCCTATTAGAAAACTAGTTCAATTGCAATTGGGATTTCTCCTCCTTTCTCTAAAATATTTTTAAATTAATATTGTAATAATAGAAAAGAATAGTTAAAGCAGCAGAAACTATTAGAAAGGATTGCAAGAGATTAGTAAAAAATTTTTTGATTTTAGAGTTTGAATAAGAAATCCATATATTGACATATATTGAATATAGGTAATTGTATATTAATTGATTTATCCAATTTTGCAATTACTAAAAAAGTTGTGAATATGTTACAGGATTAATACATATATGCACTTATTTTACTTCTTGTTGCTGTTGCTCTTGTTGTTGTTGTTCTGGTAGACCAAATGCGATGATGCCGCCTCCTGAATTAGCTCCAATAGTAAATGTCTGACCTGTGGTTACAAACAACATACCATTTCCCACTGATGGACCACCAATTCCTGGAGGCGTTCCTATATTAAATTCCCAGAGTTTTTTGCCAGTATTCTTATCCAAGGCAAAAATTATTCCTGATGGAATCAATGGAGTATTTGTTGGAGAGTCAGGACCTCCAAATTGACTTGTTCCATATGGTTTTCCTGTTGCTGTTACGTGTCCAGCAATTACTATTCCATTTGTTACTAGTGGTGATACCCAAGTCGGAAATTCTGTTGGATATACCCACTTTATATTTCCCGTATCTATATCAATAGCAGTTATTGTTCCATTACCTAATCCATTTTCTATATCATCAAATGCGGGAACTACTTTAGCATCTTTTTCTGCTGGTCCAGACGAAAAGAAGTTAAATCCCATATTACTTATTGCAAAATATGCTGTTTGATTATCGTTAGCAGTATAAGCTTCTACACCATTATGTGTCCCTGGCCATATAACTCCACTTCCATTTGGTGCTGGATCAGCAAATGTACGATATTGTATTCCAACAGTTTTATTCCATAATATATCGCCAGTTTGACCATCTAAAGCATAGGCGTCTCCACGTTTTGTTCCTACTATTATTACTCTTTTTTCTTTCTCATCTCCTCCTTCGCTAGTATTTGCTTTTATCTTTGCAAGACTATTTCCCCATCCAACATCCCAATCATGAACGTCTTGAGGTATAAGCTGCCTACCCCAAATAAGCTTGCCAGTTTGAGCATCTAAAGCAAGTACAGAATTGGCCCACAGATTAGGACCAGGTCTACTTGTGTCATTAAATCTAGGTGATGGATTTGATATAGGTACATAATAAACTCCTGTCTTGGGATCTAATGTTCCACCAGTCCAAGTTGTTGCCCCACCATTTTTAGTCGCATTCTCACCTTCTACCCATGGACCAACAGTAGTTTGAAATTCCCATATTTTTTCTCCATTTGTACGATTAAAAGCAACTACTTTTCCTTTTAGGTCTGGGGGACCACTTGAACTTGCTTGTCCTACAAGTACAACGTCTTTCCATACAGTTGGTGGACCTTGGGTTCTATAATTTTTATTAGGATCGCCAACAGGTATTGTCTGCCAAATCATTTTACCATCTGTTGCATTTACAGCTACAAGAGTTGCATTTTTACCTGTTCCAGCAAAAATTATTCCATTATCATAAGTTATGCCATGCTGATTCTGACCATTGCCTCCTAGCTCAAGCTTCCATATATTCAATCCAGTGTTTAGATCAATTGCGAAAATACGTCCGCTATTATCTTGAGCATATCCTCTATCACCAACTACAAGCATTGGATTTTGTATTATAAAGGGACTATTGAATATCCATTTGATTTGGAGTTCGTTTACATTATCCTTTCCAATAGTAGTCTGATTGCTACTTCTTGTTCCATATATGTCATGATTAGCTGTTATCCAATTATCTTTATGTTCTGGTTCTGTTCCTAAATCAGTATTTGTAGTATCATTAGATCGTGTTGGTAATACTTTAAACACTTGTGGTTCTGTTGGTACAGGAATAGGTGGAGGTTCTTTGACCTCTTCTTCTTGTTGTCCTAATACAATAGTTCGATCAAGAAAAGCAATAGAAGATGTTATGATGGTAAAAGCAATTAGCAGTATTATATTAAAATAATTAATATTATTTGTCTTGCGCAATAATCTATACTATTTTCTGTATTATTTATCTATGTCGAAATTATTTAATATCTATTTTTATGCTACTAATACCTCATCTTGAATTAAATTGTGACCTGATTTTTGACACACTTTCATACAATCTTTGCATTAGTTTTTTAAAATAATCGAAAAAGAGTTTCTGTTTCAGTCTATAAACTAGAGCATCATTTCCTCCAGATAATACTATCTTTTTATTTGAAAGGTTCTGGTAAAAATGGAAGCCGTTACAAGTATGCTGTTATGTTATAGATCTAGTTGAAAAGTGATGTGATCGTACTGACATCACCTAGTCAAGCTATCATCTCTCATATCTAAACATAAGTAGCGAGCCAGGACTCCATAGTTCAGTAGTTGGGGTGATTGGACCTTCCTTCATGGCTTGCACAGGACCCATCACATCTGTGATCACGTAGATAGTACGGCCATCTGGATCAAAGGCGATGTCACGGTAGCGATTCTCAGAGCGAAAGAGTTCTTTCGGCTCACCTGCTAGGGCTGTTCCATTTTCGTTTAGCGCCATTTTGAAGATCTTGCCTGCCTTCAGAGTCGTCATAAATAAGTTATTTTCCCAGCCTGGAATAACATCAGAGGTGTATAGACGCAGAGCTTGACGGAGCGACAGTTGGATAGCAGACAGAGGCCATCTCACCACATGTATGATCTATAAAATTATAGTCGTTCTCGACAGTGTAGAACGTTTGGAGAGGAGGCACAAAATTCGGAGTATTGAACTCACTTTCATTGCTTACAGGCACGCCTGGAGGTGGAGGTGCGATATCGTTAAACGTCAGATCCTTGCAATTCTCTGCTGCAGACCAGTTGTAATACTGGTATGTCTTATTGTCCTTGTAGCCTGAGACATAAGGCCAACCATAGTTTCCGCCAGGTTGAAGACGATTGATTTCGTCATCGGAATTATCGCCATGCTCAGCAATGTAAATATCTCCATTAGGACCCGCTGCTATTCCTTGTGCGTTCCGGTGACCGTATGTATAGATGTGGCTTTTGATGCCGTTAATCTCTGGATTGTCATCAGGGATAGAGCCATCTGGATTCATTCTAAGCACTTTACCTTCATATGCACTCCAGTCCTTGGCTCCGATTTGCTCTGCAGTTGGAAGCTTCTGCGCCTGATTATTCAAACAAAACAAGGCTAATTGGTTTTTGCCTTGGTCACCTATTGTATAATATAGCTTGCCGTCCTGGCCAAATATCATGCGGCCAGAGTTATGATCGCTACTTCCTGAAAGCCCAGTGATGAGATCAAATGGCTTACTGATTGTGCTGGTGATCGGATCATACGTGAATCGAGTAATTTTGGTGTTGAGGTCCAGTTCCTCACCAGAATCTGCATCATACGTATAGGCTAAGTAGATGTAATGTGTGTTGTTAAAATTGGGGTCAAATGCCATTCCCATAAGACCATCTTGACCTGCCGATTGGTGGACGTTAGGGACAGGTATAATGCTTAATTTTGTTCCATTGTTCGGATCTATTCGTACAATATCCTTGCCTTCGCGTTCAGTGATCCATAGCACATCATCAGAGCCATAAATTATATTATAAGGCTTACTAAGATTTGTAGCTAGCGTATTCACCGAAAAGCCTTCTTGTTTCAGGAGCTGTTCACGAGCACTTTGCTGAGCAGGAGTTAATGTCTTATAAACAGAGGGTGGAAATGGATCCTCTGGCTTGCCCTAGTGTTGGTTGTATGATAGTAGAAGAAGAACCAGAAAATATTGCTGGTATAACTGATAATAGTAATAGTCCAATTAATGCTACAATCATTATATTGTGTCCTATTTTGAATTTCACATTTTTTTGATTCACCATGATATAACACTTATACACATTAAGATATAAAATAAGATTTAGTTCAAATATCATCATCCTATTTGCAATATGTCAGATTCTTGCAAGACTATACAACGATCCCTCTTTAATATTATACCAGAGTTCATTTCTACTGATCTTACTACTTGATAATGCTCGATTATTATTAGAAATTTGGAGTATTATTTAGCTAACTAGCTTTTGGTGCTTGTTTGCCATAAATCTATATTACTTAGTTAATAATAAGTTAAGTATCATATCTTAGGCCAACTACCCATGCATCTAAGATACCTTCTTACAGTACATAACAGATTATCTTCTGTTTCGTAGTTGTAGTTTGCACATATGTCTTTCTTGAGATTCCTGTTTACTTTTATTTCTACTGGATTTAGGAATGGTGCATGGGTTGGTAGAAATAGTACAGTTAACCAGTCTTCTGATTGTTTTTCTATAAACTGTTTTGTCTTTTTGCTTACATGAAATGATGCATTGTCTATTACAAGTATGAACCTCTTGATACTTCTCTTTAGTACATATCTCTTGATGCTGTTTAGATGGTTTATGAAATCATTGCTGTTTCTTGTTTTGCTTGTATTGAATTTAATTCCATTTAGTGGATAGAGAAGGGTTATGAATACATTGACTTTATCATTAGATCCTTTATGGAGTATCTTTTGCTGTTCTCCTTTTTTCATATATGTTCTTGTTATGTATGGTTGTAGATGTAACCATGTTTCATCTTCAAATCCTAGTAGAATCTTTTTTTAAAAGAGCTGCCGATATCTTCTTGTACCTCTCTATCTTTCCTTTCTTTTCCTCATAATCATCACCTTTTTCCAGTTCAAGTTTTGGTTGTTTGTATACTATACCTAAATCATGAATTATTCTCCATGTTTGCATTGGACTGACATTCATTTCCAGTAGTGAGGAAAGATATGTGGCCAACAGCCTAATACTCCATGTATTTTTGAGATAGCCAAAAGTCTGGGGTGATTTGTTCAGTACTATGTCTTTTACCATCTCCTTGTTCTTGTCAGTAGATATTACTGGTTTTCTACCTCCATTCTTTCTCTTATTTCTTATTCCATCCAGATCATATTTTCTGTAATTGTTAATCCAGTCATACACATTACGGTAATTGACACCAAGGTTTTTGGCTATTGTTCTATAAGGTACTCCTTCCATCTTTTGTTTTATGGCAGATGCTCTTCTGTATTCCTCTTTATCCTTAGTACTCTTCATGAATGAAATTAATTCCTTTTTCTGTACAGTAGATAATTCTAGTCTGACAGGGTTATTTGGCACATATTGATAGATTATATAACAAAGCTAAATCCATTTCTATATTTATGCTGAATGGATAGAACAATGTTGATAAAAGATTAGAGACTTAACTTATGTCCTCAGAGAATCCATATCTAACCTTTGAACCTAGCTCTTAAACTTAATGTATTGCTTCATGAAGAAAACATAATAAAGATATCTATTACTTAGATAAAAGTTATGAGAATAAACATATGATTAATCAACTTATCTAATTTAAAACCTTATTGCAATAAAATAACTGGTACCCACTTTACAGAAGGGTTCAAACCTACTAATTCCCATTTATCTGATTTTTTATGAAAGGCCTATTAGAAATTAGCTTCAATATTCCAATAAGTTACCATATCAATAAATACTAGTAATTACAAATCCCAATATACATATCATGCTCGAAGCCCTCCGAGCCCGTATAACCAATTGGTTTCATAAGAGCCTATCCGAAAACACCTCCTCTCTTATATGTTATCCAAGCACAGACAAAATGTAATATTGCAATATAGTTATCTTCCTTCTTTTCCCATCTAATCAATAATCGCCTGAATCGGTTCATCCATGAGTGTGTTCTCTCAACTACCCACATCTTCTTGCTCTATATTTTGGTATCCTTCTTCTCTTCTTTTTGTTACCATTATTGTAGTCTTCTCCTCTCTTGCAAATATGCATGGTATAACCATATTCCTCAAGTAACTCATATACCTCAGGATAGTCATAACCCTTGTCAAGACAGATGTGTTGTTGTTGGGTATTTGTTGTAGATGATGATGATGATGGTGGTGGTGGTGGTCTGCAAACCACTATACTCTGAAGAGTTGCTTTTGTCATCTTCATATCATGTCTGTTAGCACCATCTACAGTAATTCCAAGAGGAATGCCCTGACCATCTACAAGAAGGCTACGTTTGGTACCTGATTTACTTCTGTCTGTGGGATTTGGTCCTGTACTTTTTTCCCCCAAGAGGTGCTTTTGTTATTGCACCATCCATTGATTGCCATTTCCAGTTGATACCAACTTTTTTATCATATATTTTTAGACCATCAATCCACATACGTTTGAATACGCCATCTTGTCTCCATTCCTGAAACCTGTCATGTACAGTACTGGATGCACCAAGACTTCTTTGTGGTAATGCTTTCCACTGACATCCAGTACGTGTAATGTAGAAGATAGCATTCATTGCCTTTCTATCATCCATTCTTGGACGACCTGTCTTCTTCTTCTCTTTTGGGTTTATGTACAAGAAGAGGGAAAATTTGATTCCATAATTCATCTGGTATTTCATAAGATGAATCGATTCCAGAAATTTCAGATATCAAACTAATCTCGTGATATATAGTGTAGAGACACTTAGCTTTGTCGAATAAATCTATTGTACCATAAACTTAAATACTATAAACTACTTTTCGGATAGGCTCTAAATTAAAATTAATTATTTTCTAAAATAAAATCAAAATAATAATAATTAACAATTTATATCTTCAAAATTTGATTTACTAATTTTAAGTATTCTCGATTTGTTCAACTATTGATGAATATTTATGGACTCCTTTTTATCAGCGGCTTCATAATTTATATCCTATATTCTCGTCATGCGCAATTATCAAATACTCAATTGTGTGAAACTTGGACTAAATATTTAAGATATCAGTACTTTTATTATATAGATATATGACATTGAATATGAACATTGGCTCATAATTTAGTAGTATATTTTAAATATAAAAAAGATAAAATACTAAATTATCTTTTTGTCATACTCATAATTTTGCTTTTTTCAGGTATCACAGGAGCGTACTGGGATATTACCTATCACGCTCTCAATGAAGTTGATAATTTCTTTCAACCTGCACATCTGGTTATATATTCCAGCTTATTTCTTGTCTTCTTAGTAGGTGTAATTATTGCTATTATTTCTCCAAAAAATTTTTTGTTTGCCGTAATACCTGCATGTCTATTATTATCTGGATATTTTGATTTGCTCTGGCATGATAATTTTGGTTTCGATAGTTTTTTAAGTCCTCCACATGTGATGCTCTCTTTTCTGCCAATTTTATATTCATTCATGATCTTTAAACATTTTCAAAAATTGCCGTTATCTACTACTACTAATGCTTATTCAAAAATTGGACAAACTATCAGTCTTGGAGTTTTATGGCTATCTATAACTTTTTTGTTGTTGATGTTTTCTTTAGTTTCAGTTAAATCTGCGGATACATCTTTTTATATTATCTCTCCTCCGTTCGTATCTTTGATAATTTCTTTTATAGTAATGCCAATGCTATCGTTATCAATTGTATATTATGGTAATGTAAACAACAATATTAATCCAGTATATATTGCAGTATTATTTGTTTTCTCATTAACAATTTCGACTATAATTGCTAATCCAAACATTACCTTTACATTTCCATACCTGTTATTAGGAACTATTTTACCAGCATTTTTATATAATAAAAATAAATTTGTTGGATTTGTATTATTTGGTGGATTATGGATGTTCACATATGTTCCATACTCATTCAAGATTATTTTATATTCTTTAACTGGAGTTATAGTTGAATTGAAACATACTTTATTTTTATCATCTAATTATTTAATTCCATATTATCCTTTGATTATTGCTGGAGGTATTTATTTAGCATTATTTGTATATTATCTAACCAGGAAACATCCAAACTTGTTTTCTATTAAAATTTCTACTACTAAATAATTAATCAATTATTTTGATAGTTATTAATGGTAGTAGATAATTAGTCATTTAATATTCTTTTTTTTCTCCTATCACTATAGCATAATATCAAAATTTAAATTCGTAGATTATGATAGCTCTATTATAACTATAACAGTAGAACAATAATTGTTTAAATCCATTATAATAAATTCATACAAGGAAAAACCTATATTTTTTTAAATTTTAAATATTTTCATTTTGTAAAAATAAGATAAAAATTTACTTTTGAAATTCATGAACTTTTATAATAATTGGATTTTCAGTGAGACCTCAAATCTTTATGATAAATAAATTAAATTCAAAAAATAAGCAAAAACTTCTTATATAATATGTTACCAAATCCTGATATTATCATCACCAAATGATAAAAGTATTAGAGCAAGAAATTACAATATTGCAAAATGAAAAAAATGACTTGATCAGTCAGTTAAAAGTTGTTAAAAAAATTACCTAGGATTATTAAAGCCAATTAATAGAATTTAATTTGTATTCATTTATCCATTCAATCAGCCAATTGTAATTCAATTTTTCTTCTTGGCTAAATTTTTGTAGTGTTGCTTTACATTCTTGAATAATGTCTTCTGGCTCTACAGTTATTCCCAATTCAGATAAATTTTTGTTGAAACTATCAATATGGAAGTTCAAGGAATCTTTATCTTTGATTGAAACCATTCCTGTATTTAGATTTGGTCCTCCTTTAAAGATTAAATTTTTGAAAAATCCTGGGGCCGATTCATTGAACATATTTTTAGATGTATAGCACTAATGTTACCATTTTCAGGAAATAGATTATTCAATAAATATAAACTTTTTTTAAAATATTCTAACGAATATTCAAAATCAAGGTTATTGCCATCTTCTGTTTTTCGAAGTTTATAACCATGTAATGATAACATAAATTTTTCCACTGCACATTGATTTTTAACTAAGTCAGGATGAAATCTTGATAATGATTCTTTAATAAAGTCAATAGACCATCTTTCATCATCATCATCTTGTAATTCTTCATTTAATTTTATAACCCATTCTTCTAATTTGAATTCTTTTGGGATAGGTTTAATCTCTAATGGTTTTTTTAATTCTGTTATTATGGTAGTTTCTTCCTTTTTTTTATTTTCAGCATTATCATATAACTGATAGTACATTTCTATAATTTCATCTGCTATTTTGTTTGGTTTATCACGAACCTGTTCATTTTTTACTATACGTACAGTGTAACCCATATTTTCTAATGCTCTCTTGCGTATCCTATCTAATGTTTTTCTATGCTCTATATCATGAACCTTACCATCCACCTCGATAATCAGACTCTTTCCTATTATCAAATCTGGTGTAAAACAGTCACAACTTGTATACCAAATAACTTGAGCAGTTTTAAATGGAATTTTTCTTGATCTTAATATATTTCTTAATCTCAATTCAGATGGAGTAGGTTTTGGTGGTTTGCAATAATTTTCCATTATTAGTTATTTATGATAAGGATTGTGTTTTAAAAAGACTTTTCAGAATATCAAAAATAATCAAAAGAATATGATTTTTTACCTTAAGTATAGTTAAATTAGACTAACAAGGACTTATTTATCCAACTTCATTTCTTAAAAATTAAGAACCTATATTAGCTTATGATAGATAACATGCATCAAAAAGTGACAATATCTTATTTTGAAAATTCACATTTCTGAACTACAAAATCTTGTCAAAACAGTATAATTTCATTAGGCAACTGACTGCAAAGAGATTATCCTAAATATTACTTGATTATTATATTATCAATGAATATAATGAAATCAGCATTTAAATCAATAATAGTTGTTGCAGTGGTAGTTGTTTTTTCTATGATAACTTTACTTCCAGTCTATGGGCAAGAAACAACAACAACAAGCAGCATAACAAATTTAATAAAAACTACTGCAGAAAAAATAAAAAATATGGCATCAGAAGTTGCAAATAATTCTACTGGCATAATAAGTCCTAGTGAGGCAAAAAATATCCTTAATCAGCTAGGAGAAGCAGCTAAGAAAACAGCATTAGGAGGAGCTGATGTACTATCTAATATTAGTGGGGAAATTAAAGAAGGTCTAAAGTAAAAAATAGATATTAGAAATACAATTAGCCATATGATAGATATGATTATTACTGTTATATATAATAGACAATTAATTCATCATCATTTATATTATTGGATCATAACAGAAGAATCTTTAAATTAAAAAGATTTGCATCTACCCATAAATTATTATATTCAACTTATTTCATAAAGAAGAAAATTTATTTTTTGCAATTGAACACTCATATTCTCTAAAAAAGAATCGCTCTTATTTCTGAATGTTTCAGCTAGTTGTAACAAAGAATTTCCATGAATCTTTGTTCTCTTGTCTTGGTTCTATTGTTATGAATAAACTGGAATGTTTTGGAGTATACCTGTAAATTGTACTTGTTTACACCCATGAACTTTCTTATCCATAACTGGTACAGGTTGCTTCTGCATTCACAATTATTCACATGAACAATATCATTTGCGTATTCTTTCTGTGAATGGATTACACTTTTGTGTATGAAGCCATGTTCTTCCAGCTGGTCATATGCTCTATATTCATCTGTAAATACAGTTGAACCATACTCTACTCTGGTACATATAATATCAAGAAGTGACTGTCGTACAGGAACATCAAAATATGTCATTCCGTTCCTTCTTTGATGAATACATGTTATCATTGGATGATCCTTGTAAAATGTTCCTCTGCCTCTCCAGGGTTTTAGTCCTCTTTTCCTGGGTTTTCTTCCTGATTTTACTATCTCATCATGATATGATCTACCTTTCAGTCCTGCCTTGATATAGAATTCATCACCTTCAACATTACCACCGAGTTTAGCAGATGATGATGAGGAAGATGATAACTTTTCCATAACTGTTCTGATAAATCGATAACATATTGGAATTGGTATAACTACCTCAAGCGATACCTGTCTTATTGAACATCCGGGCCAGAGTACAAAGTATAGATACATTGCCAAAAACCATATCTTCAATGGTGTATGTGAATAATGAAATACAGTACCTGTTTTGTCATTGAACGATCTTTTACAATGCTTGCAAAAGTACTTTTGGTAGGATCGATACTGACCATCATTCTTTACGTTATTTGACTTACAATGTGGACATAATATGTAGTCTTTCCATCTGGCCTTTCTCAGTAAACTGGTACACCAACTTTCATCAGGAAGAGATGTGGTTAAAGTAAACACATCCTAATTATGTTTTATGCAGCTTTAAGCTTGGCTGAAACATTTGTCAATAAGAGCGAAAAGAATTTACTATATCTAGAATTGAATTGGTTGATTTTAAAGATAGTGATTTTAATAGCTTTAGCAGTCATCATTGGATTATTTAAAAATTACTACATCATCATTGGTTCTGTAATTGCAGTTGTATTATTTTTATTCTTAAAGAGGTATAAACATGCACTACTACTAATTATAATATTTGGATTTTCAATACTAACAATTACTTTAGTTTCAGAAATTACAAAAATACAATTACTACCTTTTGCTCCATTAGAAGAAAAAGAAAAAATTTATTCAATTTATAGAGATAAACCAAATGGAGAATATTATAGATTTAACAATAAAAATCCTAATGATTTAAGACAAATTGATGAAAGAAAAAATAAAGAAATATTTTCAGAGATAAATTCAGATGGAAGCTGGAAAGTCGGAAATGGAACAACAAGAATTGATATTTCTACAAAACAAGCAGGCATCTTAACTCAGCAGGAAATGATGAAACAAATTAAATCATGGAATTTTAGTATATTAGATAAACAAGGTTACTGGTTATATCCAAGCGACTTCAAGAATATAGAATTTACTGTAATATTCAAAATGTTGGAAGCAGAAAAAAGAGATCAAGCTATTTCTGTAGTTTCTCGTTCTATTATACATGACAGTAAAGGAGAAGAAGAAATTAAGGAATATCCAAATGCTTATTGTGGTGGTTCAAGCTATCACAATAATATCTCAGAAGATGGTAAATTACAAATGAAAAAAGAACAATATCATGCAGATTATATAATAGATAAACCTAATGAAAAAATAAATTTAGGGAATCTTTATAATAAAAAAATCGGGTTTAAAGCAATAGTTTATAATTTCGATAACAATTCCAAAGTAAAACTTGAAAGTTTTGTAGATACAAAAAATGAAGGAAAAGGACCTTATATTAAAGTACATGAAAAAATTGATGATGGGAAATGGGGAATTAATTCTGGAAAAGCAAAAATGGATGAATGTGGAGCAATAACTAAAGGAGCAATTATATCGTGGGGCTCTCCCAAGATAATTTTAAAGACAAATAACCTTAATTTTAATATATATGATATAGAAGTAAGAGAAATTATTCCACCATAAATAGTAAGAATGCTGTGACATGTTTCTGTTACTGTCTTTTTTTTAATTTTAATATTTCAATAGATTATACTATTATACTAATAATCTTAAGCAATAATTACATTTCTTTGAACTACAAAATTATGTGAAAATCAGTTGACTATCCTCAGAACCTATTTGTTCATCTTAATTACCATTAAAATATAATTGTAATAATTTATTTTACTACTATGAAAAACACAAAAGATAAGAGTTCAATCCCCACAGTCAAAAGGTTTTGTACCGGACTTATTATAGTCTAGTTCATTTCATTTATGTCCACCACTAATCCTTCTCTTTACATATAGGATTGATATAACAACATTATCCATCCTTTACTACAGAGTTTCTAGCAATAGCCTTAATTCTGAATTTAAATCATATAAACAGTCAATTAAATTGAGCGACTATTTCTAATGTTTATATCTGTGTTTAATTGCTATATTTAGTGGAGCAATTACCAACCAAAAATATTGGGCAATATCCAAATTAACAAATGAAATAATTATTGATATTATAAAAATTATAGGAATAGCCATAAGATTTGCCATAACACCTTTTATAAAAAAAGAATGCAAATTTTTATCCACTAGACGTTTATTTTTTGTAGCATACCACCATATTAGTGCAAGTAACAAACTTGTCATAATTACAAGAGAACAATAGATAATATGCGGAATTTGATATGTATCATAGTTTATTACAAGTGAAGTAGAAAGTGATAATAGAGTTATTAATAATAGAAATAGTAAGTTTAGATACACCATTGTAATATGTGACCCTTTAATATGATTAAATACTTGGTGATACGATACCCAGAATATTGCTATTACTGCAAAACTTATAACATAACTCTCAAATTGTGGATAAAGATCATATAATTTATCTAATAATGCCGATTGTGTTAAGTTAGGTGGAAAATCTGGTATATCTACAGATAAAGCCATAAGAGTTATTGCAAATGCAAATACTGCATCACTAAAAGATATTACATGTTCTAGTTTTATTGATGGAGTGAATGATCCTGTTGAAGGCATATTTGAAATCTACTGATGGTGATAATAAAGATCGTATTATTTCTTGTGAATCCAGTTACTAGTTTGTAAAGATATTGATTCCAGTGCTGTTAATTTAACTGAAAGGAGATCATGCAATAATGTTTTAATTGCCTGCTAAATTAAGTGCAGTAGTTACGAATAGCAGAAAAGAATCCTATTATAAAAATTGCAACCTGAACTACAAAATTGTGTCAAAATCAGTTGACACACCTCCGAGCCCGTCTAACATCATTGAATATACAAGAGTTAGACATTATCTATTGTAGTTATTATTGCAAAAAATATTGAAAAATTAGTATACAGAAGAAATGATCATTGTAATTGGATCCTTAGTTGATTTTTCTGTCTTATGTGTCCAGATAGTAAAAGTAGTGATTATAGCTATTCTATATAGAGACATCTATATTTATATCGATATGCCACAACTATTAGGACCCATTTCCAAATCAAAGATTTCAGATAGCGATGATCGAAGTGGTCTTTCGCCTTTATTTATTGATATTATTTCTCTATAGTTTGGAGGATATGCCATGACTTTGAGGTATTCTTTTTATAAATTCTTCTTTTGTTATGTTTGGATTAAGAAATTGGTTTTTCTTCTTTACTTCTCCTAATATTGATGCTAAAATTTCATCTGCTTTGACATCTTTTTCAAAATGAGCTGGTAATATTAATATGTCATTTGGTAATTTCATAATTTTTTGTTGTATTGTATTATACAAATTTTCCGCAAACTCTTCTGCCTTATCTCTTAAGTCCAGTCTTCCTATGTTATCAACAAAAAGAGTGTCGCCTGTAAATAATAATTTATTCCCTAAAATAAACGAGAGACTTCCATGAGTATGACCTGGTGTATGAATTACCTTTAATAAAATAGATCCGATATTATGAATATCTCCATCATGTAATTTTTCAATCACTACAGAAGATAAAGTTTGACTATCTTTGTCTTCATCTTTATATTGTTCATATGTGCTTCTATATAATGTAGCATTAACTTTTTCGGCTAATGCTTTGGCAGCAGATATATGATCAGCATGTTGATGAGTATCATATATTTTAGTTATAGTTGCATTAAACTTGTTTGCCGCCGTCTGTAAATAATTATCAATTGGAAATACAGGGTCTATTACTGCTATCTCTCCATTTGATTCAATTATATAAGATATACATCCTTTTCCAATTCTTCTAAGCTGTACTAGGTTAACTTTAGAATCTGTAATTTGAAATTCTCTATGTGCTTATTCAATTTCTGTACTCCATGCTATCAGTCCACCTTCTAAAACCTTTACATTATATCCATATCTTTGCATCATGTATTTTCCATCCATAGCCCTATATCCGCGGGGACAAATTGTTATGATTTCTTTATCTTTTGGAATTTGACTTAAAGTCTCTTCCTTTGATAATTTGCTTAATGGTATATTTACACTATTCTCTATGTGCCATTCAGAATACTCATAAGGTTCTCTTACATCAAGTAAGAATAATCCTTTATTCTTGCCTTGGCTTTTATCAAGAGCCTCTTTAAGTGCAAAAGCAGAAATATTTTTACTACTTGTTGTTGTATCAAATTTTCCTCCAGCAAAATTCCACTTCCATGCCTTTATGCCACCTTTTAGATATCTTACTCTTAATCCTATTTGATGCATCAATTCTGCTATTTGTTTAGTATACTGATCATTCTCAGCTACAAGTACAATTTCAATATCTTTAGGGAGTTTTGGCATTATGTTCTTCTTTGATTCCTCATTGCATACTGCATATAATGATCCTGGAATGTGTTCTTTTTCATAACGTTGCTTTTCACCTATATCAAACAACATTAATGGTCGTTTACTATCTAGTTTTATTTTTAGCTCTTCTGCTGAAATTGAAAATGATATTTTGGATGAATTTTGATTTAAACTTTGATCATTAGACTCTGATATATTACCCACATCGTTGTTTAACAAATATTTTATTTAACTAAGGTGTTTACAATGCAGCGATCTGCAAAAAAATGAAAATAAACTGTCAAGATGATATAACAAAAAAAATCACGCCTAAAAAGAGTAAAAAATCATCAACTATATCTTTTAGAATAGATGAAGATTATCTTAAAGAATTAAGAGAAGAAGCTCAGGAAAAAAAGGTTAGTCTAAACACATTGACTCATCAAATCTTTGGAGAATATATTGAATGGCAAAGATATGTTGAAAGATTTGGAATTGTTTCTATGAGTAAAGATGCTTTTAAATATATTTTAGATTCGTTAGATGACAAACAAGTAATAAAATTAGCTACTACAATAGGACAAAAAGCACCTAAAGAGTTTATTCTATTCAAATGGAAAAACCTAGATTCAGAAAATACAGTAAATTTTATCAAAATGTATTTTGGACATTGTGGATATGGACGATATGATTATGCTAAAGATATAGAAAATAGTAATTATACATTTAGTATTCATCATGATTTTGGAAGAAAAGGTTCTTTATTTTTAAAATCTTTTTTAGAAACATTATTAAAATCAACGCTTCAAAAAGATTGTCAATCTATAATAACTGAAAATTCTTTGGCAATATTCTTTAATATATAGTTAACTTACTAAAATAATTCTTAATAGTTTACACAATTTAAAATTTGAATTTGTAAAAGACAGATCCCAACTACATGTCATGCTCGAAGCCCTCAGAACCTTTTTATCAAACTAAAGAAAATTTTAATCTTTTAATTAATTTATGAATCAATAATTTATTTATTAAAAATACTTGAATTACCATCCTGCTACATCTTTTTCACCAATAACTTTGGTTGGTTTTATTTTTATCAATAATTCACCTTTGGAACTATTTCTCTTGCCGTATTCTTCTGCTTTATCGTTACCCATATACCTTCCTGCTATTCTTTTAGCCCATTTGTAAATTTCAGTTGGCTTATTACTAATTATGTCTGCAATACCATCAATAGTAACAAATGAGTAAAGTGGAACTTGATCATCTACACATAAACGTACTCGATTGTCACGTTGAATATTTTTTGCTTTTACTGATGTATCACCTGTAGTAAACAAAATATTATTCTTATTATCTAAGGTAAACCATATTGGAACTACATGTGGTGTCCCATTCTTGTTAATTGTTCCTAGTTTTCCTGTAAATGTTCCTTGCAAAAGAAAATTTCTAATTTCATCTTTAGACATTTCTGGCATTAGAGCCTATCCGAAAACACCTCCTCTCTTATATGTTATCCAAGCACAGACAAGATGTAATATTGCTATAGTTATCTTCCTTCTTTTCCCATCTAATCAATAATCGCCTGAATCGGTTCATCCATGAGTGTGTTCTCTCAACTACCCACATCTTCTTGCTCTATATTTTGGTATCCTTCTTCTCTTCTTTTTGTTACCATTATTGTAGTCTTCTCCTCTCTTGCAAATATGCATGGTATAACCATATTCCTCAAGTAACTCCTATACCTCAGGATAGTCATAACCCTTGTCAAGACAGATGTGTTGTTGTTGGGTATTTGTTGTAGATGATGATGATGGTGGTGGTGGTGGTCTGCAAACCACTATACTCTGAAGAGTTGCTTTTGTCATCTTCATATCATGTCTGTTAGCACCATCTACAGTAATTCCAAGAGGAATGCCCTGACCATCTACAAGAAGGCTACGTTTGGTACCTGATTTACTTCTGTCTGTGGGATTTGGTCCTGTCCTTTTTTCCCCCAAGAGGTGCTTTTGTTATTGCACCATCCATTGATTGCCATTTCCAGTTGATACCAACTTTTTTATCATATATTTTTAGACCATCAATCCACATACGTTTGAATACGCCATCTTGTCTCCATTCCTGAAACCTGTCATGTACAGTACTGGATGCACCAAGACTTCTTTGTGGTAATGCTTTCCACTGACATCCAGTACGTGTAATGTAGAAGATAGCATTCATTGCCTTTCTATCATCCATTCTTGGACGACCTGTCTTCTTCTTCTTCTTTCTTTTGGGTTTATGTACAAGAAGAGGGAAAATTTGATTCCATAATTCATCTGGTATTTCATAAGATGAATCGATTCCAGAAATTTCAGATATCAAACTAATCTCGTGATATATAGTGTAGAGACACTTAGCTTTGTCGAATAAATCTATTGTACCATAAACTTAAATACTATAAACTACTTTTCGGATAGGCTCTTAGTATTATTAGTTAAGTAGAATATTATAAGTTAGATCAAAAGATTATTTCTTTTTAAAAAATTATTTATTATAGAACTACAAAATTGTGTCAAAATCAGTTGACTATCCTCCGAGCCCATATTTATATGATATCATAGAAATGATAAGATAAGAATAAAAAGGTAGAAAAATATGACTCGCAAGGTAGAAAAAGATGAATGGACCCTTAAATCCATGGCCATTGTAGCTCTGTGACTGCTGATCTTCTTTGTCCTATTTGCATTGTTGTGGATATTCCAATATCAACTCAAACCACAAATTGAGACAGCTGACATTAGGGATTAAAAAAGCAACCAAGATGATACCGAGCGAAGAGGAAGATAGACAAATGGGTGAAAGAATTGCAACCCCTTCTGAATGGTTTCAGTAAATAACTAAATTGATATTTTTAACCTTTTTTAGATTATGATGGTTTTAGGAAACAAAATTGTAATTAATTGCAAAGGTCTGACTCCATATTGGTAATGGAATTTCAATCAAACTATTACATTAAGAGTTTGCCATTATTTAACTTCATTTAAAAAATAGATTAGTTTAAATGGTAAAATACCGATCCCAACTATATGTTTTACTCGAATCCCTCTTAACCTTAATCAAAGTTCTAGGTGATGACTTTTATATTTCAGTAACAAAATCTTTATCCATTATGTTACCGAACCCTGCTATAATGAGAATTCAAAGCCCTCCAATTTAATTTATTTTATGTCTTGTGACCAAATTCTTTATAAATTTCCAATTCCAAGCATCTTTTTTCTGCCTCACTTAGGGATTTGAATTTAAATATCTCCTTTTCTGAATTTTTTTCAAAGATCGCATCTTCCATTTTCTTACCTATATTTTCTAGTTTTGTATTCCGTTTTTTGATTACTTTGATACCAATACCAAGCAACGCAGCAATGGAAAGACACAATGTAATTGTTGTACTTGCATAGATAGGTAACAGATTCACTTACCAACATGGGTAACACTTTCTTTTATCTGCTTGACTGTGTTGTTACTACTGGAATTATTTAATCTTGTTCCTTTCATAAGAAACATTTCAGATGGTGTGTAACCATTGATACCACCATGTTCTCTATCTTCATTGTATGCTTTTACGAACATGTAATACATTTTCTTTCCATCATTTACATTGGGAATATTTTCAATTGCTAGAAACTCATTCTTTACTATCTTGTTGTATGCCTCAATTTTACCTTGTAGTTGTGGATAGCCTTTTGGAATTGGTTTATCCTTTATCTTGTTCTTTTTCAAGAAACCTTTGAATATTTTGGATGTAAATTGTTTACCATTGTCATGCATTACTTTGTGAGGTTTTCCATTCTCTACACAATGTAGTCTTCAAGTACATCTAGTACATCTACACTTCTTTTTCTTTCAGACCATTCACTTGATGTTTTTCTTGAACAGTCATCTTCACAACTGATAAAATAATTCTTTTGAGCACAATTTTGAAGGTAAAATGGTCCTAAAATATCCATCTGTACCATTTGATTGGGTTTTTCCATTGCAAATCTTTTGTATTTTCTATTTCTGATTTTACATTTCAATATGTTCAGACCATGTCTTTTCAGTACCTTGTATATGGTTTTAGTACTGAGTGATATTTCCTTTAATCTCTTTAACCTGAATCTTATACGGTTACATCCAAATCTTTTTGTGATACGTAGATCCAGTATTTCTTGTTCTATCTCATTTGTTACCTTTGCAGGTTGAATATTGTGTGGTTTTCTACTTCTATCCTGCAGACCATCTATGCCATCCTTTAGGTACCTGTTCTTCCATTTGTAGTATATCTTTCTGGATATCTGATATCGTATGCAGATGTCAGTTACAGTATCTCCAGTCAATTCTTTCTCATGAATTAAATTAAATTTTGTTTGTAGTTCTTATTTTTCATACACTTCCTAGCAGAACTAGAAAGTGTTACCTATGTGTGTAAGTGAAATTGTAACCTATGTTGGTAAGTACAACAGTTAGGAAATGAAAATGTAGAACATGCATCTACTAATTTAACTGGTCAAACAGATGCTCATACATTTGGCACTACTGATTTTGTAGTTGACCAACTTGTTTTTCATTCTACCAATAATACTAAATTTACCGTAACTTATGCAATAGATGCAATTGCAAAAGAAATAAAATAATATTGCATTACTCAAAATATTCAATACTTTTTTTAATTTTTCGATTGATTTTAAAATATTACATCTATAATACTTTAATTCAAAAACTTTATTTATTATGTTACCGAACCCTGCTATAATGAGAAATCGAAGCCCTCCGAGCCCGTATTATATCGGGGTTCATATACATGTATTTTGCAATAGTAAAAGAGAAAGGAGAGACATCTAATGCCGCAAAAACTTGAAATTGTTCTGAAACATGTAAAAGAGATTAGTAAAGTCAGTTAGGAAATGCTTCGACTACTATGCGTCAAATTTTTGTACTTGATATTTGTGACGTAAATATAGAGAAAACATAGAATGAATGATATGACTAAAAAATATTACCAACTGGCTTCTGATTTGACAATATGCAGAATAGTCAATGGCATGTGGCAGGTTGCAGGTGGACATGGATATATCGACCATGAATTGGCAATCGCAGACATGATGAGATATCATGATGCTGGTTTTACAAGTTGGGATCTAGCAGATATTTATGGCCCAGCAGAAGATTTTATTGGAGAATTCAGACGTAGGTTATTGACACTAAAAGGAAAAGAAGAACTTGAAAGAATTCAGGCATTAACAAAATGGGTCCCACAACCAGGAAGAATTACACGTTCTATCGTTAAGGAAAATATAGAAAGATCGCTTCGCAGAATGAGTGTTAGCTCTCTCGATTTACTTCAATTCCACTGGTGGGATTATAACAATCCGTATTACATTGATGCTCTCAAATACCTATCTGATCTCCGCGATGAAGGAATAATCAAGCATATAGGTCTTACAAATTTTGATACTGAACGTATACAGATCACGATAGATTCAGATATACAACTTTTATTGAATCAAGTTCAATATTCAATTATAGATCGTAGACCAGAAGTAAAGATGATACCATTTTGCTTGGAGCATAATATCAGTCTACTTGCATATGGAAGCATTTGTGGAGGGCTTATATCAGAGCGCTATTTAGGAAGAACACGACCACCATCAACTATTGAGTTAAATACATTAAGCTTACGAAAGTACATGAAAATGATAGAGGCTTGGGGAGGATGGAATTTGTTTCAAGAGCTTTTATCAACTCTAAAGAGAATTGCACAAAAGTACAATGTAAGCATTGCAAATGTAGCAACGCGATATATTCTTGACAAGTCAGCAGTAGCGGGCGTTATTATCGGTGTTAGACTTGGAATAGCTGAGCATAGAAACAATAATGTACAGGTATTCAACTTTAGTTTGGATAAGTCAGATTATGATGATATAGATGCTGTATGTAAAAAGTCAAATGACTTGTTTGAGATAATTGGAGATTGCGGTGATGAATATAGATGATTATTACATTATTTTCACTTGATAATTTTACTTTATTTACGCAATAACAATATATTAAAACATAGGATAAAATTTCAAAGACTAATAATAATACTGTAAACCATTGATTTGGTAAATCAATTGTATTCTGATTTTATTATATATTTAGTATTTGGAGTAAGTTAATATGTAATAATAACAATAGATACAACAAAGGAACAGTTTACAAATTTACTGAATTTATATTACAAAATATCAATTTCATCACTATTAAAATAATGAATTGCTATTCAATACAATTTATGATCAATAGTTTAAATTTATTCAATAATTGGTATTTATTATAGAACTACAAAATTGTGTCAAAATCAGTTGACTATCCTCCGAGCCCATATTTATATGATATCATAGAAATGATAAGATAAGAATAAAAAGGTAGAAAAATATGACTCGCAAGGTAGAAAAAGATGAATGGACCCTTAAATCCATGGCCATTGTAGCTCTGTGACTGCTGATCTTCTTTGTCCTATTTGCATTGTTGTGGATATTCCAATATCAACTCAAACCACAAATTGAGACAGCTACATTAGGGATTAAAAAAGCAACCAAGATGATACCGAGCGAAGAGGAAGATAGACAAATGGGTGAAAGAATTGCAACCCCTTCTGAATGGTTTCAGTAAATAACTAAATTGATATTTTTAACCTTTTTTAGATTATGATGGTTTTAGGAAACAAAATTGTAATTAATTGCAAAGGTCTGACTCCATATTGGTAATGGAATTTCAATCAAACTATTACATTAAGAGTTTGCCATTATTTAACTTCATTTAAAAAATAGATTAGTTTAAATGGTAAAATACCGATCCCAACTATATGTTTTACTCGAATCCCTCTTAACCTTAATCAAAGTTCTAGGTGATGACTTTTATATTTCAGTAACAAAATCTTTATCCATTATGTTACCGAACCCTGCTATAATGAGAATTCGAAGTGTTTAAAATTTATTTAATAATTTCTCATTGTCAAGAAAATTATTGTGAAAGATTTAGTTACTTTCTTCCTCATCTTCATCGTCATCTTCCTTCATCATTGTTTTTATCCTCCTCATCCTCTTCCTCATCGCTTAGTTTTTCTATTTCCTTGCCATTTGTATTAAAGGAATATTCTCATTTTCACTAGGTTTAGTAGTATTTTCAATGACAGGTAATTTTTTCATGGATCTTTTGTAACTTCATCATTTTCGATATACTCTTGTGAGTCATTCTGAATTATAATACGATAATTATAGGTCATATTATTATATATCATTTGTTTTTGTGATATATCTACAGCGTAAGAATGAAGACTTTTGACCAGGATTTAAGGTATTTGCGTATATTCCTATATTGTCCTTTCCTATAGCATTACCATTAGTATCATAATAAGTAAAGATAATTTCAATTGATTCGGCGATACAGTCACCAATTTTTTTACTACAACTCATGCCAAAATAGGAGGATATTCAACAGAATGAATACTTAAATAAAAGAATTCATTATATAAGTTAAGTCTCTAATCTTTTATCAACATTGTGCTATCCATTTAGGATAAATATAGAAATAGATTTAGCTTTGTTATACATCTTTCAACATGTGCCAAATAATCCTGTCAGACTAGAATTATCTAGTGTACAGAAAAAGGAATTATTTTCATTCATGAAGAGTACTCGTGACAAAGAGGAATACAGAAGAAGAGCATCTGCTATAAAACAAAAAATGGAAGGAATACCTTACCGAACTATAGCAAAGAATCTCGGTGTCAATTACCGCAATGTGTATGGCTGGATTAAAAAATATAGAGACTCGGGTCTTGATGGAATAAGAAATAAAAGAGAATGAATGCAGGTAGAAAGCCAGTAATATCTACCCACAAAAACAAAGAGATGGTAAAAGACATTATATTGAACAAATCACCCAGGACATTTGGCTATCTCAAAAATACCTGCTGGAGTATCAGACTTTTAGCTACTTATATCTCACATCATTACTGGAAATGAATGCCAAGTCCCATGCAAACGTGAGGAGGATAATTCAGGATTTAGGTATTGTATACAAAAACAGCCAAAACTTGAACTAGAAAAAGGCAGATTATGAGGAAAAGAAGAACAAGATAGACAGATACAAGAAGATATCCTCTGCACTTTTAAAAAAAGATTCTACTAGGA
>CAWIYT010000295.1:0-14043 GCA_963840085.1 uncultured Nitrososphaerales archaeon | reverse complement strand
ATCTAAATTCATATTGTTACAAATTAAATACTTGTATATATATTTTCGATGATTTCAGATTTAATTATGTGAGTAAATGGAAGAAAATTAATGATTTGAGATTTGTATTATATAATGTAACGCTGCTTCATTGGTTAATTCTGAATAGAATGTATTAATTATTGGAAATGTACAACTCTACTAAATAAAGGTCTTTAATAGAGATAACTATGAATAAATCTCCAAAATGGGTGAGAGCAACCCAAATTGTACTTGGTGCTTTAGCTATCTTACTTGCAATTGTTGCACTAACAAATTCGGGTCTAACGATTTTGCTCATTTTAATAGCTATAGTTTTAGTTATCGCAGGATTTGAAAAAACTATTACTGGATTGTTTATTGCTCATAACTTACGATTCTTCACTATAGGATTAGGAGTATTGACTATTATTCTAGCAGGATTGGCATTGACATATCCTATAGCAGCTGCTAAGGTACTTTTATTAATTTTGGGATTTTCATTGATGGTAGATGGATTTTCACGTATAGCTGATGGATTGACCAATAAATCTGACAAGCGATTGGTTAGAGGATTTACTATAGCAGTAGGAATATTAGCCATAATAATTTCTGTTGGTATTAATATCATTCCTTTCTGGGGTAAATTATTTATTAGTAAATTAATAGCAGTAGATTTGATAATTATAGGAATACAGATGATTACAACTGGAACCGTTAATGTAGAAGCTGGAAAAAAGAAGGTAAAGGAAAAGGTAAAGAAAATCTTTCAAAGACATGAACAGAGTGAAGAAAAGAAATAGCATTTAAAGGAAATTTCTTGTAAATTATCTTGAATAGTGAGGATGCTATAGACTTTGATCTTTATTTATAATACGAAGCAGGTTATAGATAATATGGTTTAAATAACTCAAAAATCTTTTTGTATATTTAATTTCTCTATATATTGGCTAGGTTAAGTTATTATGTTGTTGAGACTTGAAATTATGTGTAAAATAATTATAAAAATACAAGAAAATCTGAATAATAAATTTGATTCTTAAATCTTATTATTTCGACAGGTTCATATCTGCTTGGTCCCATTAACTAAAGGGGTTCAATAACTAAAAGAAAAACTTCAAATGAGATATATAAGTGTGACATATAATTGGCTTGGCTTTTCAGTGTTTAATTTTACTTTACTAATATTAAGAACATAGTGAATTTGATGTAATGCCGGTAGTGGAACTCAAACCCTGCAACTACATTCGCGGGTTTATACAATTTTATATTATTTACGAAAGTGAACAGTATTTGATTTTTCTAAATATTCTACAATTGGAAAGACAAGGAGCTGACTTACAAACCAAGATAGAAGAACTTCGAATTATAAATCAATCATTGAGAGAAAATGACAAGGTAAAGGAAGATAATGCACTAGCTCCATTTATCTGATCAATTATTAGTTTTAAATGAAAGAACATACAACAGTTAGAAAGAAAACAAATAATATAATACTATCAAAATTAATAGAAAAAAGATCTCCTAGCCTCTATTCAAAAGCCAATAGGTATTTTTACTATTGATGGTAAAAGGGCAATACCATCAATAAAACTTATTAATTTCCGGCGCCGAAAAATTTTGTTATAGTAGTATTGTTATTAAAAACATCATTTAAATTTTCTTTCTATACATGATCTTTTATTATTAAAACAATGACAATTGTAACTTCTATTTACAGATATTATATTATATTATAGTAAAATTAGATAGATTTGTAAATGAAACGACTTATTTGATCAACTTCTTTTAATAGGATAGCGACTTTATCTATTCATGGAACAGAATATTATATATTTTCATTCTTATTTATCTGATATTTATTTTACAAATATTGTTATTATCTTAAAGAATTATGGAAGTTTTCAAGATTGAAATTTTTTTCTTCTAAAGGAATAAGATTTTCAGGTGACTCTATAAAAAGTTGCGTAGGTTTTATTGATTTGGTAGATTCAACTAAAAATATTGCTACAATGGAGGGTTTAGAAAATATTAGAAAATATTATTCTACATTTATAAATTCAATATCTGACTTAATTTCAAGTAGTAGTAGTGATGGTAAAGTCATAAAAAATATTGGTGATTGTATATTATTTTATTTTCCAAAAACATCTAATATCAATGATGCAAATTCTTTTCAAAATGGTATTGAATGTTGTTTTAAAATTTTAGACGAGCGATATAAGATTAACAATGAATTGGCTCGAGAACGTCTACCCCCATTCAACTATAGAATTAGTATGGATTATGGTGTAGTAGATTTAGCTTTGGTTGGTGATTACAGTGAAATAGATTTATTTGGTTCGACTATAAATCTTTGTTCAAAGATAAACTCTTCTTCATCGTCTATTCCTAATCAACTAATTATTGGAGATAATTTTTATAGAATTTTAAAATCTTTTTCTTCTATTGTCAATGAGTTTAATTTTTCTTACAATGGTGAATTTAAAATAACAGAGACTAATAGATATTCTACATATAATGTCAGAAGGACAAATAATTATGCAATGTCCATTACAAACAATAATAAAAAAGATTTTTTAACTAAAAAACAATTTAGTTCATTTGAAGAAAATGAAAAAAGGTTTTTCTTTCATAAAAAAAATAGTGCCAAAAGAGTAATTTTAGTTGACGATGAACAAGATCTACTTTTTACTTATAGAATGTTTTTAAGAGCTTATGATTATAATATTACTTCATTTACAGATCCTTCTATTGCACTCAATTATATTAGAGACCTTTCAGATTTTGATGATTTATTGGTAATACTTGATATCAGAATGAAAAATTTGAATGGATTTCAATTACATCAACAAATAAAAGCTATATATCCAACAATTAAGATTCTTTTTGTAACCGCTTTAGATATATTAGACGAATTGTTAAGTATAATTCCGGAAATACCAAGAGAACAAATAATGAGAAAGCCTGTTGATAAAATGGAATTTACAAATACTGTAAATAGATTATTAAATTAATAGAAGGCGCATTCAGTATTAAAGAATATATTATATTGAAAAGGAACTCCATGTCTATTTTCTTGATACATATAAAATATACTAATAAAAATTATAAAAAGAGTAGCAGATTAATCCATTGCCACTAAATTTTCTTTTAAAGACTAATAATCAAACAAATCATATATTAAAATATATTGTATTTCCTTCAATTTCTCTTTCAGTAATTGCTCTAATTTCTACCAATCAATCTTTATGGATAACATCATCTATAGATCACTATTATATAGAATTATTTGGAACAATACTTGCTGGAATACTTGCATTCTATTATATATCTCGTAGTCACAATTTGAATGATAAATTTAGTCTATTTATTGGCATTGGATTTTTAGTCAATGCTTTAATTGACCTGTTACATGTTATAGTTTCTTTGCTCAATATGGATGATATTTTATTCTTAAAATATTTTATTCCACAGACTTGGTTTGCTGGAAGATTATTTCTAAGTGCAATGTTCGCTATAGCAATAATCAAATATATTTCATTATCATCTACTACTAGCACTTCAAATATACAACAACAAAAACAAAAACAACAACAAATATCTTCAAATAAAAACAACAAAAATAATAAAATATCAAAAATACTTTTACTTTATCTAATAACAATTACTTTATTTGTTTCTATTGTAACTATAAGCTCACTCTATGTTATTTTTCCTTTTTCTGTAATTGATAATTTTCCTATACATCGACCTTATGAACTTTTTCCATTAGCATTATTTTTATTTTCATTATATTATTTTTATAAGAATAGAATTTACAAAAATAAAGATATCTTATATACAAGTTTAGTTATTTCTATTGTATTTAATATTTTTGGACAAATAATAATGTCATATTCACCACATTACTTTGATACAGCTCATGGTATAGCACATGTCTTGAAAGATGCAGGTTATTTTATCAATATTATTGGACTTGCATTATCAAGTATTCAATATAATAGAGGATTAAGAGAAAGTAATAGAAGATTAGGAGAAAGCAATGAGATGCTTAGCCAACAATATGAAAAAGTAAAGGAATCTGAAAAGATGAAGTCAGAATTTATCAATATAGCTGCACATGAATTGAGAACTCCTATTCAGCCTATACTAGGATTAACAGATGTTATCTATTCAAAGGTTAAAGATAAAGAACAACATGAAATATTAGACATTATTATGAGAAATGCAAACAGGCTAAAGAGACTTAGTAACAACCTGTTGGATGTTACAAAAATAGAAAGTCAATCTTTAATGCTTAAAAAAGAAAAATTAAATCTTAATGTTTTGATATCTGAAGTTTTAAAGGAATATGTGAATAAAGAAGTAGAACAACAAATGGTAAAAATTGGTTATGATTTCAAATATACGAATGATATTATTGTAGAAGCAGATAGAGATAGAATAGATCAAGTTATTCGCAATCTTGTAGATAATGCTTTAAAATTTACTACTATGTATAACAATCAACAAACAATATTTGTTATTGTAGATAAAAATAAAGAAGAAGGAGAAGGAAAAGAACAAGCTATTGTAAGTGTTAAAGATACTGGAGAGGGTATTTCAAAAGAGGTATTACCTAAATTGTTTTCAAAGTTTACCACTGGTGATGCTAGTACAGGAACTGGATTGGGACTATATATTTGTAAGAATATTGTAGAAGCACATAGAGGTAAAATTTGGGCTGAAAATAATTCTGATGGTAAGGGAACAACATTTAGATTTACATTGCCAATTGTAGATTAATAGATCAATTACCTAAATTAGTATTATTCACTTTCAATTTTAGTTTTTTTTAGTTTCTTATTCTGAACATATTGTTTATGCATAAGAAGAGATCATAACAATAGTTCCTGGTTCAAGTGAACCTAGTAGAATGAATAATTGAAAGAATAGATGTTAATGAAATAATTAACAATATGTTAAATAATATTTTTCTCATTTTGAATTAAAAAAAATTAATTAATATATTCTTTAATTATTTTGTTCTGAATAAAATAGATCGAACTACTAGCGTTGATTGCAAATCCTTTTTTTATCGACGTTTGACCGCACTGATATTTTGGATCTATAACAAAAAGTCATTATTGACATAAGAATTTATTGTATTTCTTGTCCATGTTTTTCTATTGCATGTTGTTTACAATGGTTTGTACAGAGCCAAACTTCTTTGTTATAGTTATGACTATTATTACAATTTATACAAATGATATTTGATAATGTATTGCAAATATGACAATTCCCTTTCTCCCTATAACATTTGTAGAAAGGTTCACTAATTTTTAAATCTTCAATTCTAATTGAATCTTTATTATCTATAATAAAATCAATAATATTGTGTCTTCTATCTTCATTCAGTGGTATTTGTTGTTCTTCATCTAATTCTTGTTTTTGTTGTTGTTCCTTATAATATTCTAGTAATAAATATTCTAATTTTTCTCTATTTGTTAAAATGTTATAGATATCCTGTTCATTTATTATTTGAATAGTAGAGGAAATTGGTTTAACATTAGATAAATGCTCTTTTACATTGAGATCCTTCCATCCCCAACTATATGGTTCTCCATAATAATTGGTATGGATTTGTTGAACTCTGATCATTTACAAAATCCACTTCATATATTATTTCATTATTTTTTGTAGTTTCATGAAATATAGATATTGCTTGTTCAATTGCAAATGCTAGTCTTTGTAAAGTAAATAAATTTTCTTTTGTATAAGAATATTGATTATTATTACATTCGAATGGACATTGAAAGAAATTCATGACTCTGCATGGATATGAAATCAAAAAATCATTATTGATATCGCTAATAGAATTATTCTTACAATGATTGCTTACAATTCTAGCAATTACTTTTTCTATTCCAACAAAAAGTGGGTCATCTAAATGAGTTGAAAATATACATCTGACTACATTTGTTTCTTCCCAATGTAGGATTTTTTCTATATTCAAGTAATTCATAATATTCTTTATTCCATTTCTCAATCTCTTCTTTTAGTTTTTCTATTGTTCCAAATGAAGATATAGAGCCATTGTAATCATCTGGAAAGTATTGTAATGGTTCTCTTGATACTAGAGTAATTCTGTATTTATCTGTATATGTAGAATTCTTTTCATAAATTTCATTCCATTTTATTGCTGATATTATTTTTTTACCTTTCCAATAATTAATTCCATCACTTTTGATTCCATTACTAGTAGAAGAAGAATACGGATAAACAACATCTAAACGATTTGTTAGTTCTTTAATTGTTTTATCTAGATTCATTATTTGATTCAATTTTTTCAACTCTTTCCTGTAATGAGTTTAATGCCATTACTGATGGACCTTTTTCTATCAAAGAAAATTTGGATTCACAGGTTTCTCTAATTATTTTTAACGCTAGCAGCCGATCTTTTTGAGAAACTTGATTATCATTATTAAAAATGTTCCAACATTTCTGTTGTATCTGATCCATAGTATCAATGCAACTCTTATAATAAAATCCTAAATCTTTGGCTAAATCAAATACAAATTGCTGTGACAACTTCTTTAGAAATTTGATATCTCTACATATAGTAGAAACATTACAATGTAGTTCTCTTGCTATCTCTGTTTCTGTTTTGGATTGAGCCCATAACTTTGCTACCAAACGTCTTCTTTCTTCAATAATAAATTTAGATTTTCTGCTGTTGTTGTTGTTGCTAATAATATCAAAATCATAATTAAAACTAGAATTTTGCTGATCTATGGTCAATTATTGCATTTATATATACTGTTTAAACTTTTATATTTTTACTTTAATATCAAAAAATACGTTAATGAAATTTATAGCATTAATTTTTTTTATCTGTATTTGATCAAAATATTTATTAACATTATAAGAAAATTGGATTTATGAAATTAAATTTTACCATCTTAACAATTTTTACTATTGCCATTTTACTAAATAATTTTATTATTCCATCACAATTATCAAATGCTCAGAATTTTACTAATCCAAATAACAAATTATTAACTATGAAAAAAGAGATAGAATGTAATAGTAAAGAACATTTTAACTTTCACATACATACAAAACTTATTATAATGATTGATAATCAACTTTATCATATACCTGCTAATATAGGAATTATTCATGAAAAGTGTATTTATTGGTTACATACACATGATAATAGCGGATTAATACATATAGAATCCCCTATAAAAAGAAACTTTACTCTGGGACAATTCTTACAGGTATGGAAATTATTTGATAATTCAGGTATTGTTCATGATATTGCTGATAATAAAATTAGTGGAAATATTAGTAGTGGATACGTTAACAGTCTTGTAATTAACTTGGTAGTATATAATGTAAAGTAAAAGTGATTATTTTGGATTGATTGCTTCTGAATGAAGTTGTTCATAGATAATAAAACTAAGTAACTAGTTTTAGTTTACACAAATAACTTACGAATGTCTTTACAATGCTGTTAACAATAAGAACAATAGTATTACTTTAGATGTGACCGATTATAGCAATTTAGTTTTAAAAGATCAGAATAAAATTTTACTGGATATAACTACTCACTAATATAAAAAATTTATATTGCACCATCTATTGATGTTTCAACTTTTTTCATATCTTTAATATAATAGATAGTAAACTAATTATTTAGGCATTTATAACTGAACTAGAATATACTAATGTTTAAAGTAGCAAAATCATCATTAAAAATTATAAAAATTTCAACAATATCATTGCTAATTTTGTTATCATTACCTATAATAGTTACGGCAGTTTCCATAATCAGCAACAACAACAATAACAGTAGCAACGGTAGTGGTTTTGAATCATCTCCATTTATTGTATTTGCTCAAATGGAGAAAGATATGAATCAAACAATGTTATCGCACGCTCAATCTATGGCAAATAATAATAGCAGCAGTACAAACGCTAATAATAGCACCACCACTACTTTTTCTGCCATAGGAACAATAAGTTCTCTAGTCATAACAGTGCCTGAAAATGAATTCAATATAACAAATGCATTCAAAGTAATCTTAACTGGCGATTGGAACTTAAATGTTCATAATGGAACTGTAACAAACTTTGTAGTAAACTTTTTGGCGTCTCCTATGGATGGTTCTAGAGGACATATTCATCAAATAACAAACTTTAGTACAAGTGAAGAAGTAAAAGAAGATGCTCAAAATATGATAATTAAACCTACATCTAAAACAGATAATAATAGTAATAGTTTATCAATTAATGGAACTGCTGATATCAAAATAAATGGTATAACTATATGGAAACATGTAGATTTATCAATAACCATTTCCAACGCTAGTACAATAACTATTGATCCAAACGATAAACAAACAGACAATCATTTTGGGAATCAGCAAGTATATGGAATTGTCAACCGTTTAATTGTTATGTAAAATCGCATATTATTTATTCTATTTTATTGTTGTTTTTGCTGTTTGTTATATTATTATTACCTAAACTATTAAATTGTGAGATATTATTACTCGTACCACTACTATTACTATTATCAATTGCTTTGTTTATAGAAACAAAAGACCATCCCAATATTGCTAAAGTTACCAGTCTGATAGGAATTTGATATTCTGAAATAAAAGAAGCAAATGCTGTTGCAGTACCTACACCAACAATGCTAGAGATAGAAGTAAGAGTCAATAATCCTAAAGATGAAGAACAACTTATACATCCAGTAGAAAGTATTGCTAATATTGGAGATATATAAAGAGAATATAGTGAATTTTTATTTTTATTATTATTTCTTATATTAATTTTACAAATACTATTACTATTACCAATTCTATTGAATGAATTATTATACTTGTTAAAAATATAGTAGATATTCATACTTACAAGTAGACCAATAAATATAGAAACAATAGTTGAAAGTATTAGATTGATAATTGCATCAGCTGGTATCCAAAATACAAAAGAAGGATAAAAGAAAAGTAATCCATCAAGAACAGCAAAAATAATCCAAAAAGATATTGTTATAATTGCTGCTAAAGTTAGGTATCTCCAATTAGAAAATATAGTTTTTATATTCTTCTTTGTATTAGTAGGTATTTTTATATTAAAACTTGTTGCTAAATTATTAAAATTTTATTGTTGTTATATTATCTTTGGAATATTTAAAAATATTAGAATTAATTTATTAAAAATTAAAATTTATAATATGAAAAATATAATAGAGTTTTAATAAAATGAAGAGTCATAGAGAATAATTCATTCTTGTTGTTGGTACTTTTATCTAAATATCTGATTCATAAATAATTTTCTTGCAATCTCAAATGTTTCTGGATTTTTCTCTATACCAATGAATTTTCTGTTTAGTTTAAGTGCTGCTATCCCAGTTGTTCCTGATCCCATCATTGGATCTAATATGGTTTGGTTTTCAAGAGTAAGATTTTTGATAATATATTCTGCTTCAACTGTTGATTGCTGCCATTCATGCTCTATTTTTAATGGAGGAGTAGATTCAATATAATCTCCTATTGTGTTAGATACGACTAAATCATTTACTCTTTCACCTTTAACATACCACAACAATGGCTTCCATTCTGCAAACACATGTCTTGGATATATTTTTGTATGATTTCCAGAATGCTTGACTGCTAATGTCCACCAATATTTTAAACCTAGATTATTATCTCTCAAAGAAAATTCATTGAATATATTGAATACTTCATCTAGTATGATATGACCTACTAAGAAGACTAGACTTCCACCAGGCTTTAATACTCTAACAGATAATTTGGCTAATTCTTCGTATAATGGTAGATATTCTTTGCCATAAGGCGGATCTGTAAAAATAAGATCTATGGAATTATCTGCAATTTCCTTTTGTGACTTCTCTATGAAATCTCCTAAAATAAGTTTACAACTTTTGGGAATCTCTAATTTCGATTTTTCTTGTTCTTCTTCTGATTTGCTTAATAATAATTTTTTCCTTGCTTTTTCATTTTTAAGTATTTTGTATGCTTTGTTTACACTAATTTTTTTTGAATTCATTTTGTCTAAAAGTGGTTGATATAGCTCGGGTTCTTCTTCTACTGCATTAACGATTTCTTCTGCTTTTTTAAGTGTATCATGACTTACCCCTACAAATCCCGCTACTTTTTCCCTGCTCCTACCGCTACCACCTTGTGAAGAATCTTCACAAGGTTTACCTGTCCATTTTCTTTCTCTAGATTTCTTTCTCTCATAAGGTTCGATTGCTCTTTTAATACCTACCATTTCTGAGAAAGTCCAATCTTTACGATAATGGTTTGCAGAAAATTCACCTAAGACTATCTTTTGAAGATCAACTTTAAAGCATGGAATTTCTTTTTTTCCTAAGGATTTGAAAGCAAGTATTCTTCTTTGTCCGTCAATTAGTCCATTATTTTCATTGTTGATAACTATAGGTTGCAATAAGCCTAAATTATTTATGTTATCTGCTAAAGTATCGATATCTCCAAATTCCTTTCTATATCTCTCTTTGATTATGATATCTTTTATTGGAATTGTATTTTTTTCTTGTTGTGGTTGTTCTTGTTCTGATAAAGTCAAATTAGTTTAGAACCTCCTTTATTATTTATGTTATTTTTACAAGGATGTTTCATCATAAACCATTTATCACCTCTCATAGTGCAGTTATAGCATAACCAACGATCTGAATGTGGATGTACTCTGTCTATGTTGTTAATAACTTGTGGATCATAATTTCCAGTTAAAAGATCGGATTCAGAAATTAATGGATTATTAAATAATTTCTTATTATTAGATTGTTGTGAAGAAATAGCAACATATGGTATTTCAGATGACGATTCTTGATCTTTAGTGTTAGTAGTATCGCATGACGGATATGACACATATGACACTTCTGAGGAATGTGTGTTGGGTTTTGTATCACTATTAGTATCGATTTTCGTTGTTATATTGGAGTTTTGAGGATTTGACCCTTCTGGTTCTTGTGTCATTTCCGTCATATTATTAGCGTTTTTCGTTACACTATCCTTCACTATCTTTACCTGCATCCCTGTAAAAGTGTCATTTGTGTCACAAGTGTCATAAGAATTTTGAGGATTACAGTCTTTCTCCTCATCCTTTTTTTTCTCTTCTTTGATTATTTTTATTTCATCAATTATTGAGTAGTTTACGATTAACTTGTTCAGAGTCTTTTGATTAAAGATTAGTCCTCTTCCTTTTTCAGAATCTCTATATGGTTTAGCTCCAAACTTGGTTTCACAGATTTTTGTTATACTATTCTTAGATATACTCCCATAGCCTTCCAAATACCATGAATACAATTTATCTGGTATTTCACCATCACGATACTTTTTTTTTAATTCTTTCCATATTTGGTCATTATATAGAGTTTCACCATACTTGGATACAAGATTTATAATAAAATTCAGTATTGCAGAATCCAACGAGTCTATTTTTTCCTGATTCTTTTCAATCAGATATTTTGATAAGGATTTTACAATATCATTAACTGACTGTGTACTCTGGAATAGTCGGATTAATGGTTTAGTTAATTGTTTATACCTATTCTTGATATTTAGCTTGACGTCAGGTATTGTTTCATTATGATTTAATAATCTATACATAAAAAGCAATTTTCGAGTATCTTCAAGCTCTTGATATAGCTCTTTGAACTGTTCATCGCCTGAGCCATCAACTACTTCAGAAATATCAAATTCAGGGTCTCCTGGTACTGCTTTCAATGGGACTATTCTTTCCAAAAATCCTTTACTTTTTACTTTGTCTGGCATATTTTCGGAAGCAAACATTTTAAAACCAAATAAAAGAAAGCCATTGCTGTCTTGATGATTTGCGTTTAGTATTTTTGAAGGACTTGAATTACTGTCATACATTCTCGTTACTTTAGTACCGGTTCTATAACTGACTTGGTACATTTTCTTTTTATCAAACTTGGATCATCTATATCACCTATTTCATCCTCCAAGACTAATGCATTGTCCTTCTTCCAGTTGACTTCCAAAATTATAAATATTTGCAGGTGTGATGGATACATCAAGCACTGGTCTGTACCCTAGAAATGAAAATACTAACAATATGTTGCTTTTTCCTGTATTATTATCTCCAACAATTAACAAGTAGTGAGTCATTCCTAATTTGTCTTGAAAATAGGTAAAGATAATATCAGCAGCTAAAATATTGATAAAGTCCTCATCTAGATCTATGTATTTTTTCAAGATAGATTTTACTTTCCTAAAGAGAGAATCAACAGTCTCATTTTTTGCCAGTTCGATGAAATGATCTACCTCCTCCTCTGCATTGAAGCTATATTCTCTACTTAGATATTCAATCCTATCTGGAGGTACTATATCAAAATCAGATAAATGAAATTTTTGAGGATAGAATTGGTTTTCCATCTACTATCTGTATAAAGGCTGCTTTGTTGTCTATCAATATAGATTCTGCTAATGGTATTCCTTGAGAATATTTGTTGATAACATGGGGCTGTCTCTTTTTATTTTCTTTATGATCTTCATTATTTTGTTCTCTTGGTTCCTCTTCTTTTTTTGGCTCCTGTTGTTGTGTTATAGTTATAGTATTGTAATTTGCATCTAGTGTATCCTCAATAAATGAAATATGAGAATCTTGTACTCCTTTCTTTTTACATTCTTTTTGACAAGTACTTTTCACTATATTCCAGTTTTTGTTATAATGCCAAATGATTAGTACATTATCATATATGTGGCTTAAATCCAGAATAAAATTTTTAGTATCTATTTCAAAGATAAAATCCTCTACTATTCCAGCATCCTGAAGTTTTTTTGAAAGTTCTAATTCAATTATATTATCGTTATTGTTATTACTTTCAGTATTCAATCTACTAAAACCACTCTAAGGTTTAAAGAAATAGAATCATGATACAACTCAAAATTAATGTCTTCAAATATGCGAGAGACTGCCTGTTTGAGTACAAACCTTCTGTCTTGTTCATCTAATTGGCTTAGTTCATAAATTATATCCTGCGATAAATGATCTATTTTTACCTTGAATGAAGGAGCATCTTTCTTATTTAAGAATAAGCCGTGTTTAAGATAATGATAAGCCTTGTAATAATACCATCGATCATCTATATCAAATGGAATTTTAGGCTTACTAGAAAAGTCTAGTTCCAGATCATAATCATAATAACAGTGATTGATAGGTCTTTTCTTTTTATGTTCTGTAATTTTATCTTTGTATTCATTTATATCAAATGTCACTCTAGCAAGATCTCTTTTGATTTTTTCGCTAGTTGCAGATATTGTATATCTAGTCCTTCTATTATTACTTTCAATGATTCGTTGATCTTGGGAGTGTATTAGATCATTAAGAATCTTAGACTTTTCATCCAAAGTTCTATTGCTTTCTAAAGTCATCTCCTATGAATTATGGCTCTCCAAGCCACTGATTTGATGATGATATTTTTTTCCTATCCTTATTGTTGTTCTGCAGAAAGGACAGCAACAGTAGTATGGATTATTTCCTTTATATGTCCATTCGTAATAGCATCTATGACAAGTAATTAAATTACTTGTTACCTTATTTGGGTTTGAATTCATATTTTGTAGTATGTAGTAGGTTTTTATTTGGCATAAGATTAAGTATATACTAGTTTACAGTTTGAGGAAAAAAGGATGAAATCGAAATCGTGCTATGATCCTGAAATGGATGAAGATATAATAAAAGCAATAGAAACTAGTAAAGAAGGGAAATGTAGTTTCAACGAATTGAAAAAAGAATTAGGTACAACTCCTAGAACTTTGACAAAACATTTGAATATAATACAATTGAAAGAGATAAAATAATAGAGGTTTCTTGGTCAAGAAAAAGATTTATCAGATTAACTCAAAATACAAAAATAAAACGAAAATATTATGGATCTTTTAGATTAGACTATAGAAATGTTAAAGGCTTGTGTAAAGACAAAAAAGACATGATGGAGAAAGATTTACAAAAATATAGAAGAATGAAATTAGTTTTATTTCT
>CAWIYT010000294.1:0-7920 GCA_963840085.1 uncultured Nitrososphaerales archaeon | reverse complement strand
TATACCACGTATTCTCGGGCATCGCGGATTCTATTATATCTTTATAGAAAGAGAAGAACCATTTATACTTAGAATGGCAACACATATAGTACGAGTTACAATAAGACACAAGGTATGAATGCAAAAGATATAGAAGGTTTATTGATTAGGTTGTTGATGGATACTATTTTTTAGATTAATTGTTTCTCCAGTTGTCTAGGTTTCTACATTATACAACACTGCAGAAAATTCACAGATAGAATTAATATCATGATGCTTAGAGATATATAATATCAATATTTATTTTTATTTACCAATACAAGATACATTTTTAATGACATGGATTCAACTGATTCAAAAAAACACAGTCTTCATAGAATATTATACAAATAGATCCAAATTGAACGAAGAAATATATGCTAAATTATCTATTTGTGCAGATGTTGTTCTATTGCAAATCATCTGCAATATCAAGGTAAGATGGTCTCCAACGACAATAGATGATAACATAGACTTTAAACCAATAATAACAAAAAAATAAAAAATAAAGCCATTATCGATAGTTGTTGTAGATAAAGGATATAACATTGAGGAGAATCATTTACTGGTTAGTGAGAACCCATTGCAATTATTGTTGTATACTAACTGATTGGTCCATTTGTTTGCTTTAATATTTTTTAAAAATAAATTGAGTATTATAGTAGAAGCATAAGGTTTCTCTGACTTATACAAATAAGATGGTTTTATGGTCCTTGTCCTGGTCGTCCTTGTCCTGGTTGTATTTGTCCTGGTTGTATTTGTCCTTGTCTTTGTCCTGGTTCTATTGGTCCTTGTAATAATTGCCCTGTTTGTTCCTCTTGTAATAATGGGTCAAAAGGTATCTGCCCTCTCTGCCGATCTTGAAAAGGTATTTGATTATTTTTTTGCATAAATGTCATGCCACATTCTTCATCCTGTAAGTCTATTTTTCCATCAAGATCATTATCTGCTCCATCAAAACATATTTCGGGTTGATAAAGTTGCAATACCACCTTGTAATTGAGCTCGTGAGGATAAATCCTCTACAACATATACATTTACAGTATCGGTATCTGTCACATTCCCATCTTTAACAATTAGTTGAAAGACAAAATATTGATCATTAGGTAAATTTGGAGATGTAAATGATGCTCTACTAGTATCGCTATTTTCTAGATCTATTTGTGGATTTCGTGGTTCTACTTGAAACCACCTATACGAATCAATAGGTGGATCTGAACTTACACTATCTTCAGCATTTAGTATAACTGGTTTGCCTTCTTCCACATATTGGTCTTCACCTGCATTGGACTTGAGTGAAATAGAGCTTGATAGGTTCTGCGCATAAGAAATATCAATTGAATTTACTACTAGTATTACACTTAGAATCAGGAACATAATAGAGGAATAAAATATAAAAGAATGGAAAAGGAAGGTGTAAAATGAACTTTTATTATTATTATTATTATTATAATTAATTTTCATAATATCCATATATTTAATTACCATATTAACTTTTTTTAATGTTAAAAGTGGCAATTAGATTAAATTAGAACAAAATTATCTCTTGTTTTTTTTAAAGTAAATTCTCTATATGATTAACTTCAAAGCTTAAGCGGATATTTCTTTAATTTTTAGTATTATCATTATAAATGCTAATTCAATAATAATTATTTTTTATAAATCTATAAATAAAATAATCAGTATTTTAAAGGTAGTGAATTCTTTTTTTAATATTTTTAAAAAATATGAATGTCCTATATGTCAAAAAAAATTTCGAAAAGTAGAAGAATCAATGCAACATGAACAAGTAATACATGGAACGGGTAAGATCCTATATATGCAATAAATGTAATCAAAGTTTTTCTGGAATGGAACAAATGAGAGATCACATTAAAAGAAATCATACCTACAAAAAAAATAATAATTAATAGCAATAAGAAGAAAAAGTTATTCAAAAAAAAGCGATAGAAAAAAATCTTTTTACATATCCTATCTTTAATTGAATAATTAAAAAATTTTAAAATATTAAAAGAGGATAATAAAATTTTTAATGGTCAATGTAATATAAGTAAAAATACTTTACAAAAAAAGATCATTAAATTGTATTATTGAAAGAGAATCTGATGTTGTTCTATATTATCAGAATTAGACTTTTATTAATATATATTCAAAAATATTCTCATCTCCATAGTTACCATTATCAATGACTTAAATATTAAAAATTATAGTGATGCTTAAAATATTAATAACAAATGCTCTGTTGCGCAACTCGATTAAATTATAGATTTTAACTTACCCTATTATTTTGTTAGACTATTGTTATACTTTGAAACCAGTTATACAACGATGCTTTCAACATCATCTCTCTTATCATGTTCTCTAACCTGATAGCAGTAACATATTCTCCAAACATTCTCTTCATACAGGAAAAAACAGATTCTACAATCCATCTCTTGCCATAGCGTACGCTATCCTTCCATTCTTGCAAATCATTCTTCTGCATTTTCACCGTCTTGTTTCTAAGGTAATGATTGGTCCTTTCTGCATCTAGAATTCTTTCTTACCTTTATTGCTGGTTGTATGCCTTTAAATGATAGAAACTGAAAGATTCTTGTTGCTATCATAGGCACCATCCATGATATGCAGTATCTATTACCTTGTTCTGTCTTTATTGTTATATCATCTACTAATTTTGGAAGTACTTTTCCATCATGTACTTCTTCACTGGTTACATCTAATGATAAAATTCTCTTCTTTTTTATGTCAACTGCTACATGTATCTTTAGATAACCTCTTTTTACATTCCACTTGTGTCTAATCCATTCACCCCTCTTTGATACCTTTATACCGGTAGAATCAATTGCAATTACAAAATTATCATCATGTACAGTTAGATTTGGTTATCATCATCAGAAATCTTGATATCCAGTCTGTTTATTCTTCTGCTAATGTTACTATAATCTGGAATTGATGGTAGTGTGTTTGAAGCATGTTCTCTAACTACTCCTTCTGTTTGTCTGTAGGGTAAGTGAAAGTATGCTCTCATGTATCCCAATAACTTGACAAATGAATCTGGATATACGAATTTTCTACCTTCCTTTTCCTTATTCATCTTCTCTAGTTCAGTATTCCAGTTATCTATAACATCAAAATCAAGTAATACCTCGCCACGTTTAACAAGAGATTCGTTGTAATTTCTCCAGTTCACATAATATGACTAGAATTGGTTAGCTAAATGTGTTAGGCAAGAGTGAGTTGCGCATCTATGTAAAAGTCTCCTCTGATATGTATTCCTTTATCCAAATATACTACTGCTTATGTTCATGTTTGATATCTTTATCCTTAGTCAGTATGATACATAGTAATAATGTATCACTCTTACGTTACTTCTGGATCCTCTTAAGTTTTGTCTCATACAGTTCCTTTTTTCTTTCATTGTACAGTTGTTTGTATGTTAGCATTGACCAGATTATCCTTATCATCTTGTTTGCTACATGGGTTATTGCTACATGATGTCCATGTCTTTTTGCTATCTTTGTATAGTATTTCTTCAGTCTTTCATCTGTTCTTGATGCAGTATTTGCTGCTTGAATCATAATCCAGTTTATCTTTTTGTTTCCATCTTTTTTCATTCTGCCCATGTACATCGAGTTACCTGATTGATGTACTGTTGGACACAATCCACACCATGATACAAGTTTTCCTGCTGTTCTGAACCTAGATATATCTCCTATTTCAGAACTAATGAGCATTGCAGAAAAACAGTCTATTCCTGTCATGCTCATCAATATCCTTACGTTTTCATTTTGAGATGCCTCGGTAGATATCTGTTTTTCAATCTGTGTAATTTCAGAATTTAGAAATTCAATATTTTTTATGTAGTTTGCAAGTTGAACCTGGTCATTGTTACCTTTCAGTTTTAGTTCTATACTCTTTAGCCATCTGATACCGTTTACACCAAATATGTGTTCATACCTGCATTTCAGATCATATTTATCCAATAAGGAATGTACTCTATTCATAACTCTGGTTCTATCCGATACCAGGTTTATTCTCAGTCGTAGTAGAGATCTATCCTCTCTTACATTATCTGGAGCAATGTATGATTCTGCAATCAAATTAGATCGTAGTAGATGTGCTAATGTTCGTGCATCCAGTTTATCTGTCTTTATCCTTGCTTCTGCTATTGCTTTGGTCTTCATCGGATTAGCCAGTTTGATGTCTATACCATATTTCTCAAATGCTTCGTATGTCTTGAGCCACATATTCGCTGTTGATTCACAAACTGCATGACATTTTCTGTTACTATACTTTTTATCCAAATGAGAAGCAAATTTTTCTGCTTCCTCTAGTGTATTGGTATATTTTGTTTCTTCCACTATGGAACCATCTTTATCTGTTATACATACAACACAGTTTTTCTTTCCAATGTCTACTGCAATGTAGTAATCACTACTATTTTTGGATTCTAATCTTGTTGTTGTTGTTATTATTCTCTCTTTCACCTCCTTTTTTTATTATGATACTATTATCAGTATACCAACCAGCCAGACAAAGCTGCAAACATCTATCAGAGCTCTTTATGGCTCACATATACAGCAGCTTACACATATCCCCATTCAACAAACAAGACCTTATCCTAGTAAGATAGGTCACGCGTAACAAGGGGTTAGCCAGTTGGATAAGAGAATAGATAACAGGAAAAGACTTTTACATGTATTCAACAAAGCAATAACAAAGAAAAGTTACTAGTTTTGGTATTTCTTCTTTTGATTTAATATTTTATCTATAACAGATTAATAAATTCTCTTTTACAATTGACTAAAATCGAAGTCTTGTATATTTTGCTTTCAATAAAATTATTCAATAAATATTGAATTAATTTTCAAAACTATGAAACAACCTATACATAGTAAAAAGAAACAAGCAAAAACATATTGAAGAATATTTTACGTACTAATTGAAAATTATTTTATCCCTCAATTAATTTTTATGAAAAACAAGGAAAATATTATAATAATTCAAATATCATAGTCTATATTTAATCAATTAATAATTATTGTACTAAGGTATATTTTTTTCTTTATTATGACTAGAAAGCTAAGGATTAATATAATATTCAAAATTACTAGATTTTGAGAACAATTTTTAATAAGATTCAAAGCAAGCTTTCAATAATAAATTAAAATAAGTAACCAATCCTTCAATCCCAGAACTGGTACAATGTTACATAAGATGTAATCAGATAAATTATGCTCAATGGCTATATGGTTTATTTTTTAAGTACTATCTAATGAAACAAATAACTCTATTGCTATTCATAGGGATGGTAGGAATATTTGCAATGTTATTAGCCCCTATCCTAAGCGCTGCACCAGCGGAAGCAAGAATAAACCAAGGAGGTTGTACTACTCCGGGTGGTGGAAATTTACCACCGGGTCAACAGCCAAACTGTCAAGGTGGCGGATTAACACAACAGCCAAACACTAATCCACATGGTCAAGCACCACCAGGACAAAACAAATAAACTATTAAAATATAATTTCATTCCTTTTTTATTTTTTTATTTTACTTTAAATTTGCATTAGAATATAATTTACTATCAATTAATAATCTTAAATTATCTGTTGAACATCTAGAATTTGTATTGTATCTTTGCATCACTTTAACTTTTATTTTGCCAAGAATTACTAAAAATAAAATTAAACTAGAATTATAATATAACTACAATAATAATAACCAATAGAAAAAAAGAAAAAATTGAAAAAATATTTAATTTCTATTTCAATACTTTATTGTTATCCTTTATATCTAAAAACTTCTTAAAAGTGGGTTATTTTTTATTTAACAAATACATCTGAAAATTTTTGAAAAGCAAAACAATATAATAATAGATCTTTTGCGTAATTAGGAAGGAATCAAAATATTCTGAAAATTAAATTAATTTTTATAAATTTTATAAATTTAATAACATTATTCTCTTTTATCTTAGATCAGATATGTAATATTTTACATGGTTACTAATTACGCAATAGATCTAATATATATATAATTCCACTTTCTGCTTTTTTTCATTTATTTTGTTTGTCTCATACTTTTACTCTACAATCGATTATTAAAAAAATTTTTATAACTTGAGAATGGGTTTTTTTTTAATACCAAACTCATTAGCTGCTGTTACCTTTCTTTGTATTTTCACAAGATTGAGAAATTGTGTCTCGTTCTAGTGGATTGTAATCTAGTACAATGTCTCTATTATCACCACAGTCAAAAAAATCAGAACCAGCACCTCCTTTTAAAATATCATTTCCTTGATCTCCTGCTAATTCATCGTTTCCATTACCTCCTAGTAGATAATCATTTCCAAAGGATCCATCTATACTATCATCTCCATTACCTCCAAACATTGAATCATCACCAAAGGATCCAAAGAGATCATCATTTCCATCATCTCCATATACTATGTCATCATCATTTCCACCATCTAAAATATCATCACCTCCTTTGCCTTGTAATACGTCCAAGCCATCTTTACCATATATTAGGTCAGGTCCTGCTGTCCCTGCTAAATTACTTATTGCTTCCCCAAAGTGAGGTAAAAACCAACATCTTGGTGGAGGAGGCATTAGTGATCCATTAGGAAAAAGAGATAATTGATTAGTTTTATCCGAACAAAGAGTTCCATATTGTAATTTATAATTTAAATTATTATTATTATTAATCATATTATTTGCATATATTTCACTAATCATTTCTTGTAAAGGAATCATAAATGCTAATAATAAACAAGAAATAGAAATAATGACAAACTTCTTCATACTTGATGAATTCTTTTTTAAAATTAATATTAGATCCGACTGTTTCCTACTTAAAATTCTAGAGGATTAAATTGCTATAACTTTCATTTTTTCTTATCTAATTCTCTTTCTGCAAAGAAACAATTATTCAAAAGTCAAAAATTAATTGCTAGTCTAAATAGAAATGACTATAAAGTTATAAAAAAATAATTATGGTATTATTTTACCCTGCCCTGGCTGTATTTGTCCTGGTTGTGCATGTTCGTGTTCTGGTTGCACATTAGGTCGTAGCTGGCTTGGGGGGAATAATCTCTCAATATTTGGATTTAAAGGTATTCCTCCTGATTGTGGTGATGACCTTTGATTAGGAAATTGTTGTTGTGGCATAAATGTCATGCCACATTCTTCATCCTGCAAGTCTATTTTTCCATCAAGATCATTATCTACTCCGTCAAAACATATCTCGGGTTGATAAGTTGGAATACCATCTTCTAAATTTTTTATTGAAGACAAATCCTCTAAAACATATACATTTACTGTATCTGTATCTGTCACATTTCCATCTTTAACAATTAGTTGAAATACAATATTTCCATCTGTTGGTAAATTTGGAGATGTAAATGATGCTCTACTAGTATTACTATTTTCTAGATCTACTTTTGGGTCCTTTGGTTCTACTTGAAACCATCTATACGAATCAATAGGTGGATCTGAACTTACACTATCTTCGGCATTTAGTATGACTGGTTTTCCTTCTTCCACATATTGGTCTTCACCTGCATTAACTTTGAGTGAAATAGAACTAGATAAGTTCTGTGCATAAGAACTATTAATAGAGTCAAAAAGTATCATAATATTTAATAGTAACATAAATGAAGAAAGAAAAATAATATAAGAAAACGGGAATTGATAAATAAATTTTTTATTATTTTTATTGTTATTATTATTATTCATAATATCCATAACATTAAATTATTTATTAAATTTTTTTATATTTTTTAGAGAAAAAATAGAATTTTTTACTTACATTAAATTTCATTCTAGCCACTAAACAAATTAATACTATAAAATAAAACTAAGATGAATGAACTATACCAATTAATATAATTATGCTGACATTACT
>CAWIYT010000293.1:0-41599 GCA_963840085.1 uncultured Nitrososphaerales archaeon | reverse complement strand
TTCAAGTTTCTTAGAAAGTTGTGGTATTCATATTATACTGATAAATTCACTGCCAGAGCCTTTGTTTCCCATAGTGCAAATGTACCCAAAGAAAAATTAGTAGAAATAGATATGCTCCCACAGATTAAAGATAAAATTTTATTGACTCCAGAACTTTCTGCCTTATTCACTGGAAAGGACGATGATGTTAGAGAGCAGTTTGGTATGATAACCAGACTTTTAGATGGTGAGGGTTTAGAGACAAATTCAGGTGTTCATGGTAAGCGTGGATACTATGGAAAATACATGTTCACATGGCTAGGTGCTGCAGTAGATATCCCATATTCTGTTTACAAGTTCTTGTCTACAATCGGCTTTAAAATCTATTTTTTAAGGTTGCCCAGAAATGAAGTAACCGTAGATGATCTATTTGACCAATTAACTTCATTAAAGAACTTTAGCGAAAAGATGGATGAAATTGAGAAATTATTAATTGACTATCTTATCTGGTTTGAAATCTGTCCTATATCTATTGGACAGAATAATAGTATGGCTAAGATAGAATGGGATAGAGAAAGAGATGACAAAGAAACAATCAAAATCATAGCAAGACTTGCCTTGTTGTTAGCACCTCTTAGAGGACATGTTGTAGTCTATGAAAGTAGCGAATATCCAGATTTCTTACCTGTTGCAAATGCTAATAATGCTAATAATAATAATGATTCTAAATCATCTATACATAATAATATTAGTAGTGGTTTTAGTCATAGACTCCCTATAATAGAAAATCCTAGTAGAGCAGCACAACAACTATATAATTTGGCTAGAGGTCATGCCCTATCATATGGTAGAAACTACATAACAAAAGATGATGTATTTCTTGTCATTAAAGTTGTGTTATCCACCAGTATGATTGAAAGAGTTCTAGTTTTAAGATCTATTAATTGCCAATAAGGGAACTTTAACAACTTCACAGATTACAGAAAGTCTTAGAATAGCACCCAATACAGCAAAAAGGACTATGACCAAGTTCAAGGGTTTGGAGTTAGTAACTATGGAACGTACTAATAATGAGTATGCTTCCAATTCAGAATACAGAATAACATTAAATTCAAAATTTGATTGGTTCCTAACAGACGAATTCAAAAAATTAAGAGAGGAATTCACACCAACTGATTACAAGAATGAATTAAAAAAGAAATCTGCTACTACTGCCGTCAGGAAAAATACCCTTGTGCAGGAAGAACAAAATCAACAACAAAGGGAAGAGAATCAACAAGAAAATTCTTCTTCTCGTTCTGAATTTACTGACAATGATATAGGCGTGCACAGGGGGGAAAATGCTGACAGCAAAAAAGAGTCTGATGTTGTGTTATTGAAGTTATCTGATAAAAATAAAAGTCCATCTGTTGAGATGACAAAAGAACAATACGATTTATGGGAAGGACACGAAAAGAAGGAGGAAGAAAATGACTATGAAGAGAGCCATTAGAATAAATAGTTTTTTTATATTAAAGAATTCTAATTAATATAATAACTATAACTTTATTCAGAGAAATATTCCGAATAAACTTCCAGAAGAAATAGACGGGGTATTACTATGCAAATAACATATTGGAGTTCTTACTATGAAACTACGAAATTAATTGTGGAAAAGCAACAAGGACGCCAACAATATCAAAGTAATAAGGAAATAGAATTGGATGATGATGATGAGAATGATATTAACAGCAATGCAAAATTCTGAATTTGTATTTGTCTTCATAATATTTATTTATGTAAATGTATCATAATGTGTCTGGTTTCAGTGATAAAATAAATTGATCGGCAAACAACAGTATGAGGCACAGTTGCAGCAAATATTCAGGTTATTGCTTGAGAATAGAAGTCAAGAGGAAATAGCAAGAGAACTTCATATTTCTACAAGGACGGTAGCCCGATACTCACAACGTATTGAGCAAAGGTACGGGGAAATGCAGAGGCAAAAGACGGATAGCACACTCTTTTTGGAATGCCAACTCTTTAAAAATAGAATGCTCAATCTCTATAAAATATTAGAGAAAAAAGCAGATTCTAAAGTAAATGGTAACGAATGTGCTAAATGCTGTGAAGTGGCTGCCAACATTGCTATAGATGTTTTAAAGATGGAAAGTGAAGGTATCAAAGCAGTCAAAGAAGGTCTATTACTAGCAGAAAAAGCAGCAGGAGCAGCAACAAAAATATCAAAAACAACAAACTCCACTGTCAATAACATGGTTCTTCCCAGCAGAGACATGATGATGGAGAACGACGATCTCGAAGAAAGTTGCTGATGATGATGAATATATGATGATGCCAATAGGAAATTTTGATTCATATATTAGGTCTGAAGAAGAGAAAATTAATAACAATAAATAAATGAGTCTCCATAACTCTTTAAAAGATTATATTGCATAATAGCATTTAGAACAAAAATAATTTAACATCTGCCTATTAAGATAGATAGACTTTGATAGTAGTTATTAGTTATTTAGTAAAAAAGTAATAACAGAGGTTGAGAAAAATTCATCATATTTAAGAAACTAAAAGATAAATTCCAATTACAAGTAAGGGATAGGGCTTCATCTGCTAATGTATTGGCAGCAGGTATTTTAGACTATCTAAAAAAAGAAGAAAGGAAAAATGTATTAGTATTTGGTATTCCACGTGGTGGCGTAATAGTAGCAGATATTATAACAAGAAAATTAAAAACACAAAATTTTGACATTCTAATACCAAGGAGATTAGCAAATCCAGATAATAAAGAGAATTCATTTGGTGCAATAATGGAAGATGGATATACTACTTTTATAGATGATTGGACTGTTAACATGCTATCCATTTCAAATGAGTATATAGAACAAGAAAAAGAGAGACAATTACAAGAAATAAAGAGAAGAGCACTTTTATATAGAAATTCTTCATCCTCTTCTGTTTCTTCTTCTTCTTCTTCTGCTGATTATTCTGCTAAGCCAACAACTATAGAATATAGTAACAAAATAAATGATCCTAATAAAAGTATAATTTTAGTTGATGATGGTGCTGCAACAGGTGCAACTCTTATTGTAGCAGCAAGATGGATAAAAAAGAGAAAGGAACATCAATTTAAAAAGTTGATAATTGCTATTCCTGTTGCTCCTAAGGAAACTGCTTCTTTATTGGAAAAAGAATGTGACCATCTGGAAATTGTAATGAAACCTTCTTTATCCAATTTTCAGTCAGTAAGTCAATATTACAAAGACTTTGAACCTATAACAGACGAACAAGTATTAGAGATTTTGAAAAAGTGGAAAATAACAATATAATATTAATTACAGAGTATGAATATAATCAATTTTTAAGAAATTATTGTTTAGTTTGAAGTTGTCTTTATATAGTATGTATCTTTCTTTTGCTTTAATGCGTAAAATATTTGCAATTATGGGAGCACTTATTGCTGGTGGTTTAGCAATAGTCTCAACTACAGTCCCAGATGCAGCAGCAAGACTAACCTTGAATTAGATAACTAACTAATACCACAAAAAAATTTTTTTTGTCTTTATAAATGTTGAATAAACCATCTTACTGCTATATCTCCCACTTTTTCTAATGCACCTTCTTCAAATAAATGAGTTGCATTCTTTACTATCTCTACTTTGGAATTCTTTTGTATAGTATATTTCTTGATAAATTTAGAAGTTAAATCTAAAACTACTTTGTCTTTTTTTCCAATAATAAATAAGAATGAAATATTTTTTAGAATTGTAATGAAACCTTCTTTATCCAATTTTCAGTCAGTAAGTCAAAATATTACAAAGACTTTGAACCCTATAACAGACGAACAAGTATTAGAGATTTTGAAAAAGTGGAAAATAACAATATAATATTAATTACAGAGTATGAATATAATCAATTTTTAAGAAATTATTGTTTAGTTTGAAGTTGTCTTTATATAGTATGTATCTTTCTTTTGCTTTAATGCGTAAAATATTTGCAATTATGGGAGCACTTATTGCTGGTGGTTTAGCAATAGTCTCAACTACAGTCCCAGATGCAGCAGCAAGACTATCTGTAAATTAGATAACTACATCACAATTTTTTTTATTTTTATAAATGTTGAATAAACCATTTTTCTGTGATGTCTTTAACCCTTTCCAATGTTCCTGGTTCTTCAAATAAATGAGTTGAATTATTTACTATCTCAATTTTAGAATTATTTTCTATATTGCATTTCTTGATAAATTTAGAAGTTAAATCTAAAACTACTTTGTCTTTTTTTCCAATAATAAATAAGAATGGAATATTTTTTAGATTTTCCAATAGATTATTTTGAAAAGTAGGAATTGATAAAACTAAATCGGGTCTTCCTCCACGTGATACAATTGTCTTTATAACTGTCGATGTAAGAGATGAAGTAGAGATACACTCTCAATGATTATCTTTGAAAATTGTTCTCCTTTAGCATTTATTGCATTTGAATATTGATATAGGAAATTTTTAACACTTAATATTGGTAAGAAAAGAATTCATTTTATAGTCCTCTCCCTCTCTTCAACGATCTCTATTGAATTTATAATACTATTTTCTTTCATGAAACAGATTGAAAGGGAATGAAATAACTCAAACTGATTATTCTCTTTCTACTGCCTCTAGAATTCGATCTTCTTCCAATAATATACCTAGTAACTTAACTACAGCGCAGGATCTTCTAATTAATAGATTTTCTATCGAAATATCTCCGAATATAAAGAAAAATAGAAGAATAGAATTAACATTAGGAGATAAAGTTTGTTTTGTTAACCCTGATTCTGATTTAGTTTGTGATACTATTGTCAGAGGTCTTTTATCTAAAAGATTTGGTGGTTTAGAATCTGATAACGTATGTGTTCTAGTTGCAGATAATAAATTAGACTTTTATAAAATAGTAGAAAAAGCCTATAAAAAATACAAAATGAATTTAGATATTGTATTAAATCGAACAATAGTAAAAAGAATATTCACAATTCATCAGTTAGCACGTTTCTTGATATTTGATCTTGAAAAGGATATTATAAAAAAATACAAACCTAAATTGGTTATTATAACAGGAAATTTCTTTCTAAATGACTCCTATATTGAAAAAGAAGAAAAAGATTGGCTATATCCCCAAATGATTGAAGCAGTAAAAAAGATTAGAGATTCTATAATTCTTATATTTTCTCCAATTACCTTGCCTAATTTAGTAAATTATTAAAACTGCCAGTATAAAGAAATATTTTTTTTAGACTGAAGTTATATATTTTCCTCCTAAATACAAATTAAATAATAATTATCTTGAATTAAATACAAAAGACTATTATAGGAAATTTTAGTTTAATTAATTCTTATTATTTTTCATGAATAATAATGAATATACAAAAGGATTAAAAGTCCAAAGAATACTATAAGTGAGCATGAATTATGTCCAAGAAAAAGAATTTTACTCAAGAACAAAAACACCTCATAAAACAGTGTATGATTGATGCTGACATAATGGGTCTTTGTAAACAAGAAACTATTGATTATGTAAAATCAAGGTTAGGATTAATAGACTTTTCATATGGCTCATACAAAAAATTTAGAGCACAAGTTCTAAATGATGGTGAAAGTAATGTTCAATGGATATCCTACTACGCTAGACAAGGTTTCGTAGAATTTTATCGAAAAAGGATTGCAGAAATGGAAATGATACAGAAAGAGACTCTTAAACAATGGCTTGATGAAACTAGTAAGCCAGAGTCACAAAAGAATAAAAATCTAATATTAAAATTGGTAGCGGAGTTAAGAGCAAATAATCAACATCTAACGTCATTGGGAATGGTTACTCCTATTATAGCAACTATCAAGAACATAATAGATGATAAAAAGGATAAGAAAATAATAATACGTTAGGTCTCAAAATTCAACAACAATGACTATGACTATAATGAATCTACTGCTATCGACGAGGAAGACTATAGTCTAAATAAGAAATTTTGGATGAACTATAATTAATAAAGAAATATTTGTGATGATAAAAAAACCATTTCTAAACATATTTGCACAATTCTATGATATATTAGATGTTGCATTGTTTCAACATTTTTATCACAGTCAAAACTCCATTATTTTTTTGATTTCCTTCTGGTCAAGTTCTAGATTTGTTACAGACCTTTTGTATGGATCTACTTTTATGATAAATGGTAATTCTTGATCTTTCACTATTGTTATTTGTTTGACTTCGAAAGGTGTAATTACTTGCTCATATTTTGCTTTTAGTTCTTCATATCTCCAATTAAGTTCTTTTAATTGTACTTCATATTGTTTGATTATTTTTTTAGGATTGTCATAGATAACTTCTTGTTGTTCTTCTCGTTCTCGTCCTTCTCGTGGTATTGCAAAAGTAGAAACATCAATAACATCGTCATCGCTAGGTTCTACTAATTTCCCTTTTTCTTATCTAAATTGTTCAAGTTCTGGATTAGGAGTAAAAAAATCCTTTGTAACATTTTTCTGTAACAAAGTTTTATCGTTTTATGAAAACTTTCTTCTAGAAGATTTTTCTTCTTTTGGTAGGAGTTTATAGATATTGTTTAGGGAAAATTTCCTTAGATGTTTATGATCTTCGGCTATTTTCATCATTGCTTGTGTTTTTGAGAATCCTGCATTCATAAGAATGTCTTTTAATTCTGTTATTAATTTGTCTAAGGATTCACCAGTAAAGACAAAATCGTCATAAAGTTTTACAAGTGTCCTAGACTTTTCTACATATTCTTTAGGAACTTTAGGCACTTCTATGTTATCTAATGTAGAGGTCAATTTGAATTATTTTCTCCTCCTTTTTCTGCTAAAATTTTAGTTAAGACATCATTAAATGAATCTCCTGCTTTGCCTAGATTTTTCAACTTTTGATAGACCTCATTATTTACAGTAATATGTTTTAATTTAGTCATTAATTTAATTATATTCATTTAAAACTAATAACTCTTTTGTATAAATGAAAATAGTTTCCTAAAACGTACATTTATATATTTACTTATATGACTTTCAAACAGTTTAATAATGTTCTATTAATTATGCCTTTTTTTATAATTGTTATTTAAATCATATTTTTTGCTTTCTAATAATGAGTCTATCTTATTATATAATGTTACGATATTGTTTAACATATTATCATGCTTCTCTTCAATTTTTTGTACTTTTTGTAAAATATGTTCTTGTTCATTCCCAATTCTTCTACATGCTTTAGTGTTTTATCTTGATTATCTGCAGTTTTTTGTTGTCTGTTATATACCCACCAACTAATGACACCACCTATTAAAATTCCTACTACTGTGCCCACAATAGTAGAAAAAACATTAGATATATCTCCTGTATTTTGACAATGTTGTGCTTCCACACACAACCAATTTATAAATAATAATCCTATTTCCATAAAAAATGTTATTTCTATGTACCTTTAATAATTTCTTCTTCTACTATTAATACTCAGATAATCATCATTTTTTAAAAACAATTAATTAAATAATCATTTTATATTGTTCAAGCAATAGAGACATTATCAATGATTCTTCATTATTTGACCATTATATTGTGAAAATAGGAATAAAATAGGAAGAACAATCTTCCTTCTTAGATTAGACAAATATTTTTGTCTATCGTAAAGATTGAATTATATCTGAAATGGTTGCTATAAAACAATTTATCTCAAATTGCTAAATAATTTGTCGAATATTATATTAAACTATACTATCAACAGATACACATCAATCAGAAACCGTGCCATAGCCTTACTCACCCATTCATCTATATTATATTTATTTCTGACAGGACAGATTGATTTGCTCCTACTACTGACTCATAGAGGGCTATGGCTTTCTTTTACTAATTATTGTAAAGGATTTAGAGTTTGTCATCATGGGAAATAGATTTTGATATACTTTCATTTACTGCACTAATTAATTTAAATATTGATACACGTTTTTTAAGAATATTAAATTTATAATTACATTTCAAGTTAACAAAATCACTCATTATAATTACATTCAGTTTTGGATTTATTTCTAAGAGTTTAGTGCTAAGAAATAATCCAGTTATGTTGGGCATTTTATCATCGATAATTAATAATGAATATTTATTCGGGTTTTCCTTGATATGCTCATATGCCAAAAGAGGGTCAGTGAAACTAGAAACATCATAACCACTCATGTTTAAAGCCTCACTAAATATATTTAATAAATCTGGATCATCATCGATTATGGCTATGGATTTTTTAAACATTATAGAGTATAGATTAAACGTAAAAAATCTATTTAAGCATGATTTGTATATTCTCCTCTCTTTTTTTCTGAAAATTTTGCTTATACAATACTACTATACTTAAAGCAGTTAACGAATAACAACAAAAAATAACAAAAGAAAAGAGGAGGTTCCTTGAGGCTCATGTATGTTTAATACATGTCCTCTAGTCTGGTTTTTCAGTCAAAAGAACTCCAGACAGAACCCTCTTCTTTAAACAATCTTACAAGAAAATATAGTTAAAATAAATAATTTAAAAAAATTTACAAATTGATCTATTTAATTAATGACTAATCTATTACACTAGCGATATTATTACTACCAATTAGGTCAATTTACTTAGAACATTCTCGGCTAATAGTTTGAGTTTTCATACAAAATTATATCAATTTATTAAATAGTTTAAGTAACTAATTTTACTATGAAGACAAATAATAACAATAAAAAAGCAATATTTTTTATTGTAATATATTTGTCTTTGATAACAACAGCATTGACATCTATAACATATTTATCATCTGCAACAACAGTTTTTGCAGTACAAGAAGGAGAAGGAGATAAGCAAAAGTTTACCGCTCATTTATTTGGCGACCAAGAAGTTCCACCTATACAAACAAATGCATCAGGTATGGCATGGTTTAAACCAGTGCAAGATAATGTATGGTTTAAAGTTAGTGTCACTGATATACAAGGCATAACAATGGCTCATATACATAGTGGAAAGCAAGGTGAAAATGGACCACCAATAGTTCCATTATACAAATCTGATACGCCCTCTGGACCGATAGTTGGTATATTAGCCAAAGGAAATATCACTGCAGATACATTTCAAGGACCAATGACGGGTAAACCAATATCTGATTTGATAACTGCTATGCAAAATGGAGAAACCTATGTAAATATACATACACAGCAAAATCCTAATGGGGAAATTCGTGGGCAAATAATGATCTCAAATTCTACTATAGCAATGAAATAAATAAATAAATAAATCTCATTTTTTTATCCTTAATAATTTTTGTTGGTTTAGAATTATAAATCCATGATAATCCTTTCAAAATATCATTCTTAATCTTCATATAAAGAAATATGAATATCTGCTAAGAAACAAACAGGAATCTTGATAATTATGTCAACCATCTAGATACTGCTTGTGAACTTGCAAAGATAGATAAAGTGCAAGTAATTCAAATTGTGAAAAATAATAAAAAGAAACAACAACAAGAATCTATTACTAATATGCTAGATTAGAAAAAAAAGGATTGTGAATGAATTTAATAAAAGGAAAATAAAAAATAGATATTTTTGTTATTCTGCACACATTTGGATGCACATTTCTGCAGATTGTGGGCAAGGAGATTTACACGGCGTTTCTACTAATTGATGAGTATACATGGCTTTATCATTATCAATCATCAACAACAAAGTTTGCTCCTTCTCCAAGAGCATTATCCATTTCAAAAAATATAGCGACTAGTAGTGCATACACTATTGTAGTTATCACAACATACGAAGATGGAATTGCAATAACTGTTGATTTTTTCATATACTTTTTCCTTAATATATATACGGTATATTTGAATAAAAATAATTTAATACAAATTTAGACAATATATTTCTGTAAATATTTTCGAAAAAAGTTATTTTTTTCGCTACTAATATACATACGGAAACTTTTATAGATTTTTTAATTTATTAATTAAATGAGGCTGGGTCATAATTCAATAAATAAATATTATTCCACTACCCAATAGATGTAATCACTAGTTATGTTCCTACCATGTATTTGATTGCTCTGGGATTAACTTTGTTGGTTTTACAGTTATAATAGACAAGTATCTGATATAGTAGTACTGACAGTAACACTACTGTACAAGTCTTATGATATCCTCTAACAGGTAATGGATCTATCCTAAAGACAGATTTGATATATGTTCTATCAATGGTTCAATAGATTTACCTCTCTGAGAGTAAATAGTCTGTCCTACTTCAGATTTATAAAATTCTATCAGTTTTATCCTTTCAATAGATGTATTTTTATATCTTTGTACAGGACACACTAACTGAAATCCCATACTGCTACTGAGATCATACAGTTCATGATCATCATATCCAGGATCTGCAGACATGAATAATGTTCTTTTGATAATTGTAACTGGTAGATTTGTTGTTAATGTACTGTATATCTGATTATCTGCTATATTAGCAGTCGTAAAATCTGCTGCTAAAGGTATAATGATGGAACCAATAGTACTTGATATCAAATGTAGTTTATATCCAAATATCCAACCCTTTGTGTGACTAAATCCCCACATTGCATCAGTATCGATACCAGAACGTGGTACTTCTCCTTTCTTCATAGATGACTTGTGCCAGACAAAACCTTTAGCCTTTACAAGAGTACTGTCTCTGTTGAAAGAATAGAAGGATCAACTATTTTCTCATGTACAAAAAGCTCTCCCATAGCAGTAATCATATTTTTTATATCTTCAGATATTGTATTGAGACGTCTGTCAAACGTTCTTCTGCTTGGTGGTAATTGTGATAGTCCACATGCTTTCATTACCTTTCTGTTATATGGTAAATCCATCGCAAGATACTGATACAATGCTCTGTTAGAATCTAATCGTAACCAAATATGTACTATAAAACATCTTAGAATTACAGTAGGAGAATAGACATATGGCCTACCACGTTTCTTCTTCTTTTTTCTATCTGAATTTGACCATGCTATCAAACCAATCAAATACAGAATACTAATTAGAATAGATGATGAATTATTAATTGCTGGTTTTTTGGATAGTATTGTAGTTTTTCACCAAAACATCATACTCCAAGAGATTAGCTTTATGTGTTATCTATAGAAAAAGAATAATGACCCAGCCTCATTTAATTAGTCTATTACTTAGCGGTATACAAAGTAGGTAGGTAAGCAAGTAATATCATAATAAAATGATAAATATCATCAGTCTATTATTGATATTTCTTAGCGATTTCATTTTTGTTGATACAAAAATTTTTAGCATTTGTTTATACTTTAGAATATAAGTATAAATTATAACTGGATGATTTGGATGTGATTCCATAACTTTATCATAGCATTCTATATCCTTTTTCCTTTGTAATTCATACTGGATATTATTATATCTTGTAATCCTGTTGTTCAAATTCTAAAACAATTTTTCTTCGTCTTTCTTTATTTTGCATCAAGTTCATTATTAATTCTGGTGGGCTTAAAATGTATTTGTTATAAAAATTATAGATCTCTAGTATTTTTTGTTGAGTATGGAAACTATATGATTCTATATTTTTGAATACCATTGTGAAATTTCTTATTCAATATACAAAAATATAGAATGAGAAAATACGAATAATTAATAAATCTGATTATAAAAAATTAATCTACAAAGTCGTTATCATAGTCTGAAGATTATTTATCTGCAATTATGTTCATCTTTCATTAATTCAGGCTATGACAATATTAATTAATTAATCTATATTACTATAGCAATATCATTATTATTGTTAATAGAACAACTGAAAAAAACAGCAATAACAAAAATTTGTATTTAAGTATTAAATAGTATAGTTAGCAATTCACTATACTTTGGACAAACCAAAGAATATATCCACACTACTGTCATAGCCTTCTATCTACTATCTATGCTCCCTTGACCATTTTTAGAAGAAGAGGACTATGACAATTAAATTACTAAGTATTAAATAGCATTGATATACTATTACTATAATTTCACTATTCTACATTGACTTCATTTAGAAAAAGACACAATGAATCCACACTGTCATAGGCTTCTACATCGATTGATTGACTCACTCATTAGAGGGCTATGGCTTTTACTATTAATAGCAATAATATGTACTCTATTACATTAAAATATTGATAACTCAAAAATTAAATTAATTTTTATAAATTTTATAAATTTAATAACATTATTCTCTTTTATCTTAGATCAGTTATGTAATATTTTACATGGTTACTAATTACGCAATAGATCTATTTTCTTTATGTTTTTTATTAAAGAATGTAAATAAATCACGAATATTTAGATATTAGATAATCTATATATTATTATATGGAGAGAGATTATGAAGGAGATAATAATTATAATGATTATTATCTATTAATAATGGCAAAGTATTCTAATTTGCAATTACCTATCTCCTCACCATCATCAGTAATGAATATAGCACCATGGAAAAATCAAAGGTTAGAACTAATAGAGATTCCAAAAGGAATAATTGAGACTTTACAAAATTCTGGCTTTACAATTGAAAAATATTAGACTGTGGACCTTCTCATATTGCAGAGATATTGAGAATAGATGATTATATTGGAGAACTAATATATCAAGAAACAAAAAAAGCAACTAGAAATATTACTTCTAGTTCTAATTTTTAATTAGTTACTATTATTATTATTTTTATCTCTAAAATCTCCAATTTTTTATTTTTTTAATTTCAAGATGAATTAATTAAATTATTACTCTAGTGACATTTCAATAAAGTTATGGATAATTATGTAAAGTAAAAATTATTGTATAAAAAATAGAATGAGTATTACAAGATGATAAATAATATTATCAGAGAATTATCTCGTTGATCTTTTGAGATCAACTAACTAACCAAGTCCAATCACTGCTAAGTTAAGTATCATATCTTAGGCCAACTACCCATGCATCTAAGATACCTTCTTACAGTACATAACAGATTATCTTCTGTTTCGTAGTTGTAGTTTGCACATATGTCTTTCTTGAGATTCCTGTTTACTTTTGTCTCAACAAGATTTAGGAATGGTGCATGGGTTGGTAGAAATAGTACAGTTAACCAGTCTTCTGATTGTTTTTCCATATAGTGTTTTGTCTTTTTGCTTACATGAAATGATGCATTGTCTATTACAAGTATGAACCTCTTGATACTTCTCTTTAGTACATATCTCTTGATGCTGTTTAGATGGTTTATGAAATCATTGCTGTTTCTTGTTTTGCTTGTATTGAATTTAATTCCATTTAGTGGATAGAGAAGGGTTATGAATACATTGACTTTATCATTAGATCCTTTATGGAGTATCTTTTGCTGTTCTCCTTTTTTCATATATGTTCTTGTTATGTATGGTTGTAGATGTAACCATGTTTCATCTTCAAATCCTAGTAGAATCTTTTTTTAAAGAGTTGCCGATATCTTCTTGTACCTCTCTATCTTTCCTTTCTTTTCCTCATAATCATCACCTTTTTCCAGTTCAAGTTTTGGTTGTTTGTATACTATACCTAAATCATGAATTATTCTCCATGTTTGCATTGGACTGACATTCATTTCCAGTAGTGAGGAAAGATATGTGGCCAACAGCCTAATACTCCATGTATTTTTGAGATAGCCAAAAGTCTGGGGTGATTTGTTCAGTACTATGTCTTTTACCATCTCCTTGTTCTTGTCAGTAGATATTACTGGTTTTCTACCTCCATTCTTTCTCTTATTTCTTATTCCATCCAGATCATATTTTCTGTAATTGTTAATCCAGTCATACACATTACGGTAATTGACACCAAGGTTTTTGGCTATTGTTCTATAAGGTACTCCTTCCATCTTTTGTTTTATGGCAGATGCTCTTCTTCTGTATTCCTCTTTATCCTTAGTACTCTTCATGAATGAAATTAATTCCTTTTTCTGTACAGTAGATAATTCTAGTCTGACAGGGTTATTTGGCACATATTGATAGATTATATAACAAAGCTAAATCCATTTCTATATTTATGCTGAATGGATAGAACAATGTTGATAAAAGATTAGAGACTTAACTTAGTCATAGTCTGAACCGTCCGTTTTCCATAATCCTACTACTATATATATCCAGTTCAGACTATGGCAATAATATTATTCTAGCATTATTAAAAATTCTAGAAGAATAGTTTCAAAGTCCTAAATAGTATATTCGATATTAAATATTATAAGATAAACCAAGTCATAGCCTGGATCTAATTAATTATATCTATATAGGCATATTGTGTTTGTCATATGTTCAGGCTATGACAATTATTATTAATAATAATAAATTAGAAATTAACCTTGTTCACTGATTTTTAAATATTATAATAACTTATGTTATCAAACCTATCTAGGTACAATAAAGTAGCCATGGCATCCCCTATTGTTATGATATATGGAATCCTTAAAGGGCTATGGCTTATAAAATATTATTTTAATAATGGTAGTAATTAAATATGTATTTATTTTGTATAATGCAATTTAAATATGGGTATTGTTTCATTCCTTTTGATGTCTAAAGATAAAAGTAAATCAAGAATCTCAAGTTTATTTAATTTTAAGGAGAAATTTTCTAAAAATAAAGGTAATCAAGAGGTCTTCAAATGTAAAGAATGCGGTATGAACTTTAATGCTAAAGAAAGAAGAGAGGCTCATAAAAAAATTGCACATTCAGGAAAGGGAGAAAAAAAGAAACAAGCTCACCGTTAAATAATTGTAAGCTTTAACCGCGTGATGATCTCTTCTTATTGACGATTAATTTTTTTATAAAAGATTAAATTCGTCATATGATATTTTCTCTATAGATCAGAGAGGATTTATTGGTTATTCAGATAATTGTTGATTATAGACTGGAATGAAGTTAACTAATTTTAGTAGAATATTGTTACATCTACCATAGAATATTATAGAGAATATATAAGTTTCCCTTAGTAAGAACGTTAAACTTCGTCATTTATTCATTACCTTTAAAATTAAAATCCTAACAACGATAATAAAATGTATAAGAATTTAGAGGAATTTATACTTCAAATCACTAATAATATTTATGATATCATTATAGGTAATGAAAATACATTAGTTGTAAAGACAAATGCTATTTTTGATAAAATGCAATGTTAAAAGTAAAAATTAAAACAAAAGAATAATCGTGTTAGTATTTTTAACCTTGTTTAGATATTTCAAGAATTTCTTTGTAGAATGAAAATTCATATTTCTATTCATAGATTGAGAATTCAAAAATGAAGACGCAATATCTAACACTATCTCATATTATGTGCTCTTCCGTAAATCTTTTAGAGACTTTTTAATACTAGTATAATAGTTATTAGAAATTACTGCTTGAATTAGTATATGTCCAAGATTTCTCTCTTTTCTTTTAGGATATCAAACACGATATTCTCTAATTCGTAATATACTAGTGCTAATTGATCTAATATTTTATATAACAATTTTTCGATTTGATGAAATTTCTTAAACTTACATTTGATATGGATAAGGTTTAGCAATTAATCAAGATACTTAAATAATAACATTAGCATCCTTTATCCAATTTAGATAATAATAAAGATATAAAATATAACTATAGAATAATTCTATATTTAAATCTTATAATTAAATATAATATAACTTTATAAGGATATTTTGATAATAAAATAGTAACAAAAAGATTTTAAATATCATTGCTATTATAAAGATATTGTTAAAAATACATTATTTATTAAATATAGTATTATCTTATTACTTCTAATTTCGATTCCTATAAATCTGAAAGAAGTCACAGCACAAAATGTTATTGATAATGAGATTTTATCCAATAATAACAATGACGTTGATGATGATAGTAATAACAAAGATAGTAATACCAATGTTGATGATGATAGTTCCAATCTAAATGAATTTGTAGCTAAACCTCTAGTACATGTATCTATAGAAGGAACAGAAATCAATGATAAGATTCGAGGAGGTACAGGGGATGATACCATATCAGGGGAAGAAGGAAACGATAATCTCCAAGGTCATGAGGGCAATGATGAGATTGATGGAGGCGAAGGAGAGGACATTATTGATGGAGGTGCTGGAGAAGATGAACTGAAAGGTGGAAAGGATAATGATGATATCAGAGGAGGGGAAGATGATGATGAGATTAATGGAGGTGAAGGAGAGGACATTATTGATGGAGGAGCTGGAGAAGATGAACTGAAAGGTGGAAAGGATAATGATGATATCAGAGGAGGGGAAGATGATGATGAGATTAATGGAGGTGAAGGAGAGGACATTATTGATGGAGGAGCTGGAGAAGATGAACTGAAAGGTGGAAAAGGAGCTGATTGATTTGTTTGTGATACAACAGACAAAATTATTGATTATAACTCTTTAGAAAATGATATTGTTGTTGGAAAATGTAAATATGAAGACAAAGGACTAATGCCCAAACCAATACCAGATAAAGAACCATTATTTCCAAATTCACAAATTCCCGATAATCAAGATAATAACTTCAGGACTTTGCCTCCAAGGATTCAGTAGTTCCCGATAATAAAGATTCATCCTTTAAAAAATTTATATCGAAATTTATTGATATAAATATTCCAAATATATTAAGGTAAATCTAATTTTCAAAAATTTTAATTTCAGGAGAAATACATAAACAATTATATATAGTTTACATCGATAAGTAAAGATTCCATTCTATAATCATTGCATTTAACAAGTTTTATTTTTAAAAAAATGAGTGGAGGTTAATATGGATCTTTATCAAACCTTCACAGTATATCTAATTAGTCCAATTAACTAAATGAGAAAAGTTTTAAGTCATGAATAAAACTAATTCATATGGTTTATAAATATATCCACATTGTAGGAACTTCACCTAATAGTATTGATGATGCAGTTAGAGATGCAATTACTGAAGTGACAAAAACGGTCATTAATATAGAGTGGGCAGAGTTAGGAAGAGTTACATTCAGAATAATAGATAATCAACTTAAAGAATTTCAAGTCGAAGTAAAAATAGGATTTAAAATTGATCGTAAAGAATAATATATATATATATTTCTCTTATTAATTAACAAAAAACAATAATCGAATTTTATCTCTTTTATTTTAACAATATAGAATAATAATAATTTTTTAATTATCTTATTTAATTTACATTGATCATTATAAATAAAAATTCATTAATATAACCTATTTCTAATATAAAAATATATTAAAAATATGAAAAAATACAGAAATTACTCTAGATCAGGTAATAATAGTCTACTAATGCGATTACTAGCATATGCTTTAACTACATTTATTATTCCATTTGTCATCTATAATACGAGTATTAGCATATGCCTTAATTACATTTATTATTCCATTTGTCATTAATATGGTAAGAAACAAACTAAATGATCAACAACGCCTTTTATGTGATAAATGTCATGGAAAATTAGAAGTAATTGATAAAGGTAATTTTTATTGCAAAAGTTGTAAAAATAATTAAATTTGATAGTCTAAAACGTAGACACATCTTTTCTGTTTCAAAAGAGGCAAGATGGTCTATAGTATAATCTACAGCAATTGATCTCATATAGTAATATTAATCTTTTATAATTTATCCAAAGTAATTTAGAATAATAGTAAAAGTGAATTTATCTATTTTTCTGTCATTTATTGACCATATGAATCAATAGACGCAGAAGAAGATGTATCTAAATTCTTTTATCCAACATCCTAATTACGATACTTTCTATTTCTTATTCTTATTACTTCATGATGGAGATATTTAGATAAACCATTTTACAGACAATTAAATTTGATATTATTTAACAGTTTAATCTTACTATACCAATTAGCATAAGTATACTGACTTTATTTTACTATCAGGTAATACATTTTATATAGCAATAGCTATTAGCTCTGTACTTTTAACATGATATATCTTATTGATTGCTACAAATGTATCAAAAACAAGATTTGAAAAACTATACAGATCTGAAAATGATGCTAATGTAAAGGAAAGAATGCTACTTGTTTTAAATGTAGTATACGAGAAACAGATTCCCGCACAGGTAGCAAGAGATCTTCACAGAAGTAAAACATGGGCATCTGACTGGTTAAAGAGATACAGAGAAGAAGGAATAGAAGGATTAAAAAATAGAGCAAAGAGTGGTAGACCTCCGGATATATCAGAAGAAACAGTATATGAGATAAAAAATGAGTTAGCATCCAGCAAACAAGGATGGACTACTAAGAGCCTATCCGAAAACTCCTCCTCTCTTATATGTTATCCAAGCACACGCAAAATGTAATATCGCAATATAGTTATCTTCCTTCTTTTCCCATCTAATCAATAACCGCCTGAATCTATTCATCCATGAGTGTGTTCTCTCAACTACCCATCTTCTTGCTCTATATTTTGGTATCCTTCTTCTCTTCTTTTTGTTACCATTATTGTATTCTTCTCCTCCTCTCTTGCAAATATGCATGGTATAACCATATTCCTCAAGTAACTCGTATACTTCAGGATAGTCATAACCCTTGTCAAGACAGATGTGTTGTTGTTGAATATCTGTTATAGATGATGATGATGGTCTGCAAACCACTATACTCTGAAGAGTTGCTTTTGTCATCTTCATATCATGTCTGTTAGCACCATCTACAGTAATTCCAAGAGGAATGCCCTGACCATCTACAAGAAGGCTACGTTTGGAACCTGATTTACTTCTGTCTGTGGGATTTGGTCCTGTACTCTTTTCCCCCAAGAGGTGCTTTTGTTATTGCACCATCCATTGATTGCCATTTCCAGTTGATACCAACTTTTTTATCATATATTTTTAGACCATCAATCCACATACGTTTGAATACGCCATCTTGTCTCCATTCCTGAAACCTGTCATGTACAGGTACTGGATGCACCAAGACTTCGTGGTAATGCTTTCCACTGACATCCAGTACGTGTAATGTAGAAGATAGCATTCATTGCCTTTCTATCATCCATTCTAGGACGACCGCTTTTCTTCTTATTTCTTTTTGTCTTTGGTAAAAGAAGAACAATCCTGTTCCATAATGCGTCTGGTATTTCATATGATGAATCAATTCCAGAAGTTATAGATATCAAATAAATATCTCATAAAGTTTAAGATACTAAATAGATTTAGTCTTTGTCTAATGAGTCTGTTATACCATAACTAAAATACTGTAAACTACTTTTCGGATAGGCTCTAAACAGGTAGAAGATCTGATTGTAAAAAAGAGTGGTGGAATAAGATACCATTATACCCACATTTACAGACTAATGCACAAGTGGGGATTCAAGCAAAAATACCTAAGAAAGGTACATGTAAATACTGCATCCAAACAAGAGAAAGAAGATTTTAAAAAAGAACAAGAGAGATACTGGATAATCTAAAAGATGAATTTACTGCTATATCCATAGACGAATCATTCTTCTTCTATGATTCACTTGTCCGGAAAGTATGGATAAAGAAGGATGAAAGACCTGTTGTAAGAATTACTGGATTCTCATCAAGAATCAGTCTTGTTTGGTGCTACTAGCTTGGAAGGAAAGCAATTGTTTAGACAGTATGACTGGTTTAATGCAACCACATTTTTAGACTATCTAAAACAGATACATAGAAAATTTCCAAAATGCTATCTATTCCTTGATAAGGCAAAACAGCACTATAAATCAAAAAGGTACTGCAATATTTTGATAAACACAAAAAGGATTTAATACCTGTATATCTTCCAACAGCATCTCCAGAATTTATGGTACTGGAAGAAGTATGGCATATAGCCAAGAATGATTTCTTGTTCTACAGTATTATTCATCATTTACAGATTTCAGAAATAAAATATCTCAATATTTCAGAACAAAAAGATTTCATCTTGATATGAGGAACTACTTGTTAGAAGGTGTCAGCTAACATATGCTAAGTGGTATAAAGAAAATCAATTATAGAGCAGTTGGATGGTAATGTTTTATATATTGGAACTTTTAACCAAAATTTATTAAAGAGAATTACAAACAATTTAATCAAAAAATGGATTTTAGGATATCCAGATTCTTTATAAATGCAACTAGTGGAAAACAAAGTATATTATTGAAAAAATAATTGACAAAGAACATGAAGTCATATATAAATCTATATATATTAGACATAATTAGATTATTTTATTTATATGACCATAGTAATCCTAAGACATTTCCTATGAAATAATTTATGATTTTATATTATAAGTTTCTTTTTCTGTATTGTATATAATAAAAAAGTTTTATTTTAATTTTAATTTGAAATATTGATACGTACTATCACCTTAATTTAGAAATAAAAATATAGAGAATTGTTATAATTTCGAATCTACCTAATATCATATTAATAGACAAAATAAGTTTTGATATAATATCTAGGTTCATGGTGGTCATTCCAACTGTAAGGCCAGTATTTGAAAGAGTTGATGAAGCTTCAAATAATGCATCTATAAAATCACTTTTAGTAAGATAAGAAATAGCAATTGCACTTGCAAAAGAAAATAATATAAATAAAACAATTACGAAAACTGCTTCTCTAAAGGCTTTATCAGAAAATATTAATAGTCTTTGATTAAAAATGTATAATGGATGATGTTTTTCAGATTTTATAGAATGTTTTTTTGAGAACAATGGCTTTTGATCATTTTTATTTTTATGAAATTGAATTGCAGTAGATGAAATTGATAATGGTGTATAAGCATCTGAACTTGATAAAAATTTTGATTTATCTTTTATTTTTTGGAAAATTAACAATAGTCTAGCAATCTTTATTCCACTAGCAGTTGAAAATGCAGTTCCTCCTATAAGCATAATAATGATAAGAATAATTTTTCCTCCAAATGATAAAGAAGACAGATCAATAAATTGAAAACCGGTAGTTGTAGATGCACTTATCACTTGAAATAGGGAATTAAACCAATTATTTATAGAAATAGTTGGGTCTATTATTATAAAAAGAAAAGCAAAAATTAGGATAGAGCAAAGAAAAACAATTATTTCTATACTTAATCTTTTTGTTTTTTTTACCTCTTTCCTTAAAATCCCATAATAAAAACCAAATGGTAATGCAGCTATTATCATTCCTGCCATAATTACTATTAGTTGATAAAAATTAATTGAACTAAAAATATCAGAAACAGGTGTAAAACCTCCTGTGGCAAAAGTGGCAAATGACAAAGACACTGAATCAAGCAATTCAATATTACCAAGAAAAAATAATAATAAGATAAGAATGGATGTATAAAATACAAAGATTATACTAATAGTAGACAATAATTGTTTGAACTTTTGCATTGTACTTCCCATCACATTTCTCATTGCAGCCAATCTTGTTTCAGGATAATATAAAGCCATTATCAGATATACAAAACTTAATCCGCCCACCCATTGAGTGTAAGAACGATAAAATACGAAGCTTTCTGGAAGTGATTCTGGCTGTTCTATAATAGAAATACCTGTAGTTGTGAAACCAGAAGAACTTTCCAAGAATGCATTTACAAAAAGAGATAAATAATCATGAGAAGATTCAAAGGGATTGATATAGATATAAGGCAAACACCCATAAAGACTTAGTAGTATAAAACAGGATACAACAACAATAGACGATTGTTTTAGATTAAGCGGGCTCTTTTCCCCTAACGTATTCATAATATAGCCTGTTAAAGATATTGAAATAACTGCAAGGTAAATTGCTGCTGCAGATTCTAATTCATTTAAGATTGTTCCAAGTATTGCAGGAACAATCATTAAGATTCCAGCAAATTGCATAATAAAACCTAGATTTCCAAAAATTGGTTTGTAAGTTTCTTTTATTGTTACTCTATAACTTGTGAAAGTTTTTTCGATAACTGAATTTCGAATTGCTTCTGCTAGAGATTTTTGTGTAACAATTCCTATAATTTTTTGATCATATTTATGATGAGAATCAATTATTGGAACCCTTTTAATTTTATAAATTCTCATTAATTCTATTGCTTGTTTTACAGTTGATGTACTATTCAAGGTCATAATTGGAGAAGTCATTATAGATTTTAGAAAAATCAAATCTGAGTCATCTCCTTTGATTACCACTTTTTCCAGAATGTCACTATCAGTCACTATACCAACAGGCTTTCCATGAGAACCAACAATGATTGTCTCAATATGTTTTGGTTGAGCAAGTTTTACTGCTTCAGCCACAGAAACATTTTCATCAACCATTACAAATTGTTTACTAAGGTATAACGATACAGAGCGTTCTAATGGTTCAACCATAGATTATCTTCAGGACTTTTTTTAAATACAATAATAACTATTAAAAATGTTATGCTAAGATGAAAAAAAGTTTAAAAATTCTTTATCAGCAAGGATATAATTAAACTGAGTTAAATTCATTTTTATCTTAGGAAATAATTAAATTCAACTAATTACTAATGAAATATTTTTAATGGCAATTTATTATAATTGATATGTCACAATTTTTTTATTTTATCTAATAAAACTAAAAGGTAATACCTAAACATTTGAAACAAAAAGTACATAATAATGATTGTTATCTTATGCGTGGTTTGTGCGTGAGATTAATCCATTAGAATTGGCTACAAACAGTCAGAAAAGTAGGTTATATTTTCAGCAGGGTAGATGGAGTGGAAAAAGAAAATGTCCTAGATGTAACTACAGGTACATAAATCATTTATCATCATGTGAGAAAAGAAGGAGGAGATATTCATGTAAACGGTGTAGGTATGTTTTTAGTGATTTCACATGTACCTATTTGGCAAGGTTAAAAATCTCGTTTGATATTATATCTCATTTGTTATATCTATTTGTACTTGGTGTTCCTGCTTACAGAATACGATGGTATATATCTATTAATTTAGCAACAATTGAACTGTACATTTAGAATATTCAGGCAAGCAATCTATGATTCGCTTATACTGGAAATACAGAATCTGAAACTATCTGGAGAAATAGAAATTGATGAGGCATTATTTGGAGGTCATCATAAAGGAGGGAAGCGTGGATGGGGTTCTATTGAGCACAAAAATCTAGTTTTTGGTATCTACAAAAGGAATGGAATTGTTATTACATTTCCAGTGTCTGACAGAAAACATGAAACATTGATTCCTCTGATACAACAGCACACAAGAAAAGGATCACTATATTATACAGATGATCATACTGCTTATGCAACATTGAGTTTAATTGGAAAACATAACTCGATTTCTCATGGTAACAAGGAATATGTAAGAGAAGATACTCATATTAATGGAATAGAAGGATTCTGGAGTTATGCCAAGACATGGCTGTATATTTATCGAGGTGTACCTAGACAATATTTTCATTTATATCTAAAGGAGATTGAATTCAGATTTAATAACCGACATATGGATTTGTATCCAATTATGTCAAAAATGCTTGTAAAAACTGTTTCAGATCTTTAGGTATTACCCTTTGTTATGCAATACTGATTTAGATAAGAATATATAAAAAATATATGGTATCAATTTTTAGATCTCTGTAATTAGGATAATACTTTTCCTATAATATATTAGCCTTGCAAATTTCTTTAGTAAAAGTAGATAATATTTAATTTTACTATATCTTGTATTATTTAATTACATTTTGGTGATAGTCATAGTAACTAATAAAATTTAAGCATAGATAATATAATAGTTATAATTGAGTATTTACAATTTAATTAGATATAATTTTTACAAAACTAACTTCATAGGTAAAATACCTGCAGACACTAAAGTGCTATGTATTTCAAGGATAATAGGTAAGGATCAGGTGGTTTGATGAACTTATTTTAATCTTTACACATAACATAGAATTTCTCGTCATGCTTCCAGGAATACTTCTAATAGGAAAAAAATGTATTGTCATATATCCCTGTGATGAAATTCAAAGGAAATAAAATAGCTCATATATCTATTGGGATAAGCTTCATTATTAGCACATATAGGATTATTAAAGAGCTTCCAATAATAGACATAGAATAATCAAAAAAAGGGTTCAAGAATTATCTTTAACAACTCAAAAGAAAGTACATAAGAAACTATGGAAACTATTGCTAAAGATAGAATATAATATATTATAGAAATGTAAGGATAAAGATGATGCCAGTTTTATTTATAGATATATTCAATTTTCAATATAATCATTTATTACCTAATAAGAAATTAAAAAGTATAAGACATAAATTAATTACTATAATTACTAGTTTTAGTTTAAGCAATAATTTTGAATTATATACATGTAATTTTTGATTATCGGTTTTAATTTGAGAAATAAGCTGTTGAATCTTAAATACTAATATTATCAAGAAAATAAAAATTATTAAGTTAACAGTAATAATAGAAAAGTTACCAACATTTGATAATATTATGCTTATAATTGAAAGTGAAGTAATTATTATTGTGACAAATAGACCAATAACAGAATATCCATATCCAAAATAATTAGTTATTATCTCTTTTTTAGATATTTTATTGAATTTGTTGGAATCTATATCCATAAAGAATTCTTTAATAGGATCAGAATCAGATTTATAAGATCTTGATAAGATATCCCAAAAGTAATTAAAAATATATTTTTTATTAAAAAGGTTAGGAAAAAATAATACTACAATGGAAATAAAAAGTGAAGCTATTTCTGACATCTCAATCTAATTTAATGATATAATTACAATTTCCTTTATAGTATTAGCTTTAAAATCAAAAGTAGTGTAAATGACTTTCTGAATTTTGTTAAACAAATTGTATTTATTTTTATGAAACGAATTAGACTGATTTATTCTTTCTTCAGATTTTAAGATTATTTTTTTAAAGTCATTAGTATTATTCTCAAATAAATAATTTTGATATAGTAGTCTACAGTTAATGGCTTGAAAAATAATTCTTGTTGTGGCAGTAATAGTTTTAGATATATCAAATATATCGATAGAGAAATTGAAATCAGCAAAAATATTTTCTCTACATATACATTTATCCTTATTCATTTCTTAAGATAAAACATTAATTATTATAATATAAATGGAAGTGATGAAAATTTATGGATTAGTCTTTTTATTGGAATTGTATTGTTTTTGAATTATGAGATATTTTTAGGTTAAACAATTTTTACTATGGTAATTTATAATGGATGTCAAAGTATTATGATATGTTAAATATTTTGAAAAAAGCTATTATAATTCAAGAATGTATGGATAAATATATTAAATTAAGAAAATAACTTTATAATTTTTATATTATGTGTACTGTATTAGGAAAAATTATATGAAGACTCAATACCATAATTTATACTTTAATATTCGTCTTCTCTTTATGTTTCAATTGCTTTTTTATCAATAATGTTTTGAGTTTATGAATACCATAACCTGTCTTAGATGATATGGCTATTATATCATTACTTATTCTTAGACTCTCTACAATTTCATTAATCATCATTGTATCAATTTTATCTACTTTAGTTAATACTGTAAACAATTTAGATTTGTCAACATTTAATTCTTCTAAAATCTGTAAACAATTTAAATATTTTATTCTTATATCTTCAATTCCCTCTGATGAATCTATTAAAAGTAATATCAGATCAGCAACAAGCGACTCTTCTAAAGTCGATTTAAATGCATCAATCATGTAAGTTGGAAGTCTACTGATAAAACCTACTGTATCTACAATTAATATTCCTCCTTCTCCTATCCTATTTTTGTTATTATGAGAAACTTTGAATGATCTTGTAGTAGTGGAAAGGGTAGTAAACAAATTTGATGATATCTCTTTAGATTCATTTGTAAGTAGATTAAATAAAGTTGTTTTTCCTGAACTAGTATAACCAACAAGAGAAACAACAGGCATTCTTGTCTTCTGTCTTTGCTGTTGATAGATATTGCGTTTTATTTTAGTATCATTTAACTTTTCTTTAATAAATGACATTTGTCTTTTAAGATCACGAAAGTGTACATCTACTATGTATTCTCCCATTCCTCCTTTTCCTGCTCTTTCCTTACTATTGCTCAACAATTTTGCATTTTCCCGTACACGTGGCATCTCATATTCAATTTCAGCTAATTGAATCTGTAACTTTGCTTCAACTGTGGTAGCTCGTGTATAAAAGATATCTAAAATTAGTCTTTCACGATCTTTGACAGAAACCCCTGTCAATTTCTCAAGGTTATAGATCTGTTTTGAGCTCAAATGATCATCAACAATTATTTCTTCTATTTCTTCGGTTTCTTTTACAAATTTTTCTATTTCTTCTGCTTTACCTGAACCTATTCCATATTTTGCGTGATTAAAATATTTTTGTGTAAAAACCTTTACGATTTCATATTCTGGAATTGATAGTATAAGTTGCTTTGCTTCATGTAAGATAAAATCGTCAGGATATGTTACCAATATTACTTTAGTTAATTTCAATTTTCAATCAATCCTTATTATCTTCTATACTATATTAGCACTTATGTCTTCTGGAACAAATGTGTATCATATTATTTTTTGTAATGGATGATTTAAATTCATCATTGTTGCATTCTTTGATAATATGGATACCTGGAAAAACTTCAATACGGGTTTTATATTTTAACATAAGCATTATCATTGGTTTATTATCACTATTCTATATAACAATACGGTGTTATTATACTATTTTCTTAATTTTAACAATATAAATATACTCATATTTGGTATATGATTATGCAATTTCATGGATAGTCCTACCTTCTAAATGTAATTCTATCACTCCTTGTTTCTTTTTCAAATTTATTTAGAGTTTGGTAATTTTATAAAATCACAAAATTAGTTATATTACAGGTATTATTTTTGAGATTTATAAATTAATAAATACGAAAAGAACTACTTGAGGCTGGATCATAATTCAATAAATAAATATTATTCCACTACCCAATAGATGTAATCAATAGTTATGTTCCTACCATGTATTTGATTGCTCTGGGATTAACTTTGTTGGTTTTACAGTTATAATAGACAAGTATCTGATATAGTAGTACTGACAGTAACACTACTGTACAAGTCTTATGATATCCTCTAACAGGTAATGGATTTATCCTAAAGACAGATTTGATATATGTTCTATCAATGGTTCAATAGATTTACCTCTCTGAGAGTAAATAGTCTGTCCTACTTCAGATTTATAAAATTCTATCAGTTTTATCCTTTCAATAGATGTATTTTTATATCTTTGTACAGGACACACTAACTGAAATCCCATACTGCTACTGAGATCATACAGTTCATGATCATCATATCCAGGATCTGCAGACATGAATAATGTTCTTTTGATAATTGTAACTGGTAGATTTGTTGTTAATGTACTGTATATCTAATTATCTGCTATATTAGCAGTCGTAAAATCTGCTGCTAAAGGTACAATAATAGAGCCAGCAGTACTTGATATCAAATGTAGTTTATATCCAAATATCCAACCCTTTGTGTGACTAAATCCCCATCTTGCATCAGTATCGATACCAGAACGTGGTGGACTGGACCACTATTTTTGGGAACACTTTTCCCATTATTTTATGGATATTATTTTTCATTACCAATATTTATCACCTTCTCCTCCTTTTCCTCTTGCTGCATTTTCCATTTAGAAATGAATTCGTATGGTGTTAGATATCGCAGTGCGGAAAATAAAATGTATTCTGTTCTGGTTGTAGTCTAAAAACGCATCTCTGATTGCTGATTCTGCTTCCTGGTAGTTCTGGAAATCATTTGGCCAGATGTACTCCTTCTTTAGGGTCTTGTGGAATGATTCGATGTGTCCATTCTGTTCTGGCGTGTTGTAGTAAATATGTTCCAGTTTCAATCCCAGTACAGATAAAGATTTTCTAAATGCTTTACTTGCTTGTATACTGTGAGAGCCGTTGTCTGTTCTGATAACAAGATCTTGTTGTGGTACTATATCCTTATGCGTTACAAGAGCATTTTCAACAGAAATGATGGCATTTTCCTTGACTGCAGACAGATCAAAAAACAGTAGCCAACCCATTCTCTTGTAAATACGTCAAATACGTTAAAGAGATAACCCCATCCATCAATACCACAATGTATGTAGGTAAGATCTGCTTCCCATACCTGGTTTGGTCTATCTGCTTTTTTATAGTGGGTACTTTTGAACGAATGATTTCCTTCTTACTTCTTGATGGTGTGTAATGTAGCCCATCTTTCTGAAGATTCTCTCTGTACCCTCTTTCGGTTGACTGGTCTTCCAAGAATTCTTGTTAACATTGCAGCCATTCTCCTGGTACCATAAGTTGGCCTTTGCAGAGAAATTTGCTGTATATTTTCTTCTATTGATGATGATGGTGATGATGATGATGCAATATGATTTCTATAATTATTCTTTCTACTATTGTTGTTATTGTAGTACATGCTTTGTTGCGCAACTATGAAAATCGATAATATGATACAAGATTTTGATAGGAACAAATTGTCAATATTGATTCTTCATATAACTGTAGATTCACTTTTTTAATCAAAATTGACGAAAATCATAGTTGCGCAACAAAGCAATTATTGTTATATGTTTTAGTAAGATCTTCGCCACCAAAGACATAGATTGTTGTAGTATTATTGATAGATGCTGTACTAATTCCACTTCTCTTTGAAGGCATTGGTTCAAGTGTTATCCATTTATCCATTTTAGGATCATACATTTCAGTAATATTGGTATTAACAATAGGATACAACCCTACTGTTCTTCCTCCTATTACAAATAGTTGATCATCAACTACTGCTGATGCAGCATGATGTCTAGGAGTAGGCATTGACTTTTTAGATATCCATTCATTCGACGATGGATCATAGGCTTGATTTACATCTAGGATTTGAGAAGAACCATAACCACCAATGACATACAAAATTTCATTAACAAAATTTGCATTCATTGCTCCTCTTGCAGTAGGCATTGGTTTATCCTCTATCAATTTGTCCTTTACAGGGTCATATAAAAATAACTTGTCACTTGGAATCCAATTATCAATAGTAGTAGAAGATCCACCAATGACATATATTTTGCCATTAAAATTTGAAGCAGCTGTATGATGCAATGGTTGTGGTAAAGGTGCAACTGTCTTCCATGAATCATTCTGAATATTATAAACTTCTACAGTATCTAGTACTTTACCTGATTTATCCAATCCACCAATCACATAAATATCATTTCCAATATTAGTAGCAGTAATTTCTGTTCTAGGTGTTGGCATAGATGTTCCAATGGACCACAGAGATTTTGTAGTTTCTGTAGATGCTTGTTGTCCACCCTCAAATGTTGATAAAATCAAAAAAACGAAGAATAAAGTAAAAACTGAAACTGTAAATGAGTGATAATTCATATCAAAATATAATAATTTTCTTTAATAAATAAGATTATCTATATTAATCCTACCAAATTTAATACAAAATTATGATGAAAAAACTAGTCTTTGGAATTGTCTTCTTTATAATCTCTATGTCTTTATCAAATGGATTGTCGATTGTAAATGCACAAGAAAATACACCAGGAGATAAATATCTAAAAAACAACTACTACTAATTTAACTCAAATATTTGGAGAACCTATTTACAGAGACAAGTCGTCAGTCAAGTAATTCAATAGTTCTCAATGTTGAAGATGGTGGTAATAGCATTAAAACCCAAGACTCATATACTGCAACTGGAATTTTAAAAAATGTTGGAAATGTTACTGATAAATCGACTTTTATAACAACATATCAACCTCATGGTAATACTTCTATTAGCACAGGTAATGGCATTATAATGACAACAGATGACGAAATTGCAACCTATACTGGACATTATTTAGGAATAACTGATAAAAATGGAACTCAAACATATCATGATATTCAAATCTTTCAAACTAATTCTGATGAAAAACTTGTATTTCTTGACAACTTGATAGGTCTATATGAATACAAGTATTGGTCTAATGGAATAAATCTGGTATCATTTGGGAATGGAAATAAAATAAAGAATAATCATTATGTAACATACAACTTTTGTAATTGTCTAATATTTTTTTATTTTTTATTATACTAACAAAAAATTATCTTTGTGAATTAAAAACATATATGTATTTCTGCTTAACTTCCCTATTTCCTCTCAGAAGGAACTCATAATAGACCAATAAATCTAACAAACCAGTCTTTGGATCTCTCACGTTGAGATTCATACATTTTGCCACCTGTCTATGAATTATTAAAAAAAAGATGATTGTTACAAATTAAAACTTTAATACCATGCTAAGAAGATAATTCTAATAAAAATGAAGAACTTGTTAACTATATTTGCGAGTCTTAGCCTGTCTTTAATTCTATTAAGTAATGGTGGTAGTATAGCATTTCAACAAGAAGCCAATGCACAAAATAATGCTTCTTCATTATCGAAACCACAAATTATAGATGAAAATTTAACTTCTGCTGATGAAGAAGAAAAAAATTACATTTTAATATTTGGACAAAGAACAGTAGGAAATATAGATAATTCTACCAAGATCGTATCTTCTATTGTAAGTCATAATTCAATTAAGATTGAAGAAGAATTTTTAGAGGAAATTAGTTTGACATCATCTCAACAATTAGAAGAGCAAATTGAAAAAATAGTTAATGATGGTATAAATGGAGTCCAATGTGATGCTTCTTTAACAACTCAGCAAGGAGAAACTGTTAATGTAGATTGTATTTCATCTGGAAATAACATAATCTGGTATATATATCCAACCAAATAAATCATAATTATTCTTTTTTATTTTTTTTATCTTTTTTATTAGATAAAAAATAAAGGTCTTTGTACTTGTAAAGAACATATTTTAGTTAAAATTTCTTTATTCTTATATAAATAATAATAGGGAACAATTAATATTATTCAAAAAGTCTTATTATATCTAGATTATTACTATAGAATTAGATTCTTATTTTTGCACCGCTATCGGTATTACTCATGATGTTTGAATGCCTATATATAATCTTGATAATATATAACAAATTTCATGACTGGGACTATGAATATATCCATTCATAACCTATACTTTTAAATTCATTATCATTTTTATTGAATGTTCCTTCCAATAAACATACTAATCCGTTAATCCAAGACAATTTTTTAGAATTAGTAGAATAGGTTCTAAGAACTACAAATTTTCCATTCTTATTTATATCACGACCTTTAAATGCTAATTGTTCTCCATCATCATCATTTGTAGTAAATACGCCTTCCCAATTTGAAATAATTACTCCATTTTTTCCTTGAAATGAATTGCCTGAACCTACATTCTTTCCATCTGGAAAGCCATTATAGCCTTTTATTATTCCATTCCAACTTGATTCACTTTCTATACCATAAGAATTTTCATTTATTATTTTATATCCAATTGGTTTATCAATTTCTTCAAATAATTTTCTCCCTATGCCCATTTGAATAATCAGGTCAGGGTTGAATTTCAATATTCTGAATAGTTATTAAAATTATTAATAGTCGATAGATATAAAATTGTGTTATCTACCTTCAAATCTATTTTTAGGTCAAATTTATTTTATCAATTAGAGAACTGTTGTATTATACTCCAAAATGTAGATTACTTATCCATGAAATTATTATAATGCAGTATTAATAAACTAAACATTTGATAATATAACTACTATATAGAGAAGATTCTGCTCATATAACAGATATTAAATAGTTAAAAAAAATTGATTCAATTCAATAGCTTAAATTAGCTATTACAACTTTTTGATTTCAATTTGCCATAGTACTATGCCAAATACACCAATTATTGTACCTATAGCTATTATAACACATAACCCAAAGTCAAATCTATATACAACTGCTTTAAATGATTATTAATGTTAGGTGATATAATTTATGAACAAAAAGGTAAGATATCATGATATAGAGTTTTAGATACAGAAAGTCCAACAATAGAAACTACCATTACGAGCACTGATATTATAAATGGAGTTGAAGTAACAGATATAGTACCTTATTGGAGTAAACCATCTCCATCATCATCACAAGACAATGAAAAAGCATTTTATGCAGAAGGTCAAGGCATAATAACATCTAAAGATGGAATTGTAGCCACTCATCAAGAATGGAGAAATGCCCTGCAAAATAGAATAATAAAAAATATTGAATCTTTTTACTAAAAACTAAGTAAATTTTTTTATATCATAAATAATATTTGTTGTTATAACAGTCATGAATATCAATAGTAGTATGGTCATATTTAGCTATACTAATTAGTATACAAAATTTTGTAGGAAAAAGTTTTTAAATTATAGTATTGTATGAGGAACATATACAAAACTATCTTAAAATTTTTTAAACTAAACTAAATTTAATTTATTTTTATTAGTAATTTTTTGTTAGCTTATTAGCATTAGATTCTAATTGTTTTATAGATGCGGTCCCAATGTTATAGAATTACAAATTATAAATTCTGGAAGCTAATAACTCAAAGAAAATACAGATATGATCCATCCAAGTTTTATAAGAGAGGCTTAAAATATGGATTGTTTGCTTACCTCAGGATATTACGTTTCACAGACGTGGAGAGCCTTGCATAAATGTTGGCTTGTAATAGCTAAAGAGAAATGGGAATGGGAAAAGTTAGAAATTTATGCAAAGAGAATACGAAAACTAGAGAATGAATTAGGAATCGAGGTAACTGATTTTTCAGATTGGGGAATCGATTAATTCTCTAATAATCTCTTTTTCTGTTTTTGATTGTTACAAAACTTAGCAAATATCTTTCCTCTCTCTTCAATAAGAAATTTGATTTCCGCTTATGATTATTGAACGGAGTTCATAATACATTACTTTAGCCATTTCAAAAGTATGAGAATTTTTTTCTATTCCTGCTATGTTGCACAACTCATTTAGATAATCATCTATTGTTTGTTACTCAGATAAATTATGTAACAGTTATACTTTGAAACCAGTTATACAATGATACTTTCAACAATATCTCCTTTATTATATTCTCAAACCTGATAGCAGTAACATATTCTCTCAAACATTCTTTTGATGCATGAAAAGACAGTTTCCACCATCCATCTCTTGCCATAGCTCACGCTATCTTTCCATTCCTGTAAATTGTTTTTCTGCATCTTTACGATTTTGTTTCTCTGATGATGGTTGGTCTTCCTACATCTGGAATTCTTTCTAACCATTATTGCTGGATTGTATTCCCTTAAATGATAGAAATTGAAAATTATTGTTACTATCATAGGAACCATCCATAATGGCAGTTTCCACTACCTTATTTTGCTTTATTATAATATCATCTACTAACTCAGGCAGTACATGAGAATCATGTACTTGTTCACTGGTTACTTTTAGTGATAGAATTATTTTCTTCTTGATATCAACAGCAACATGTATCTTTAGATAGCCTCTCTTGACATTCCACTTGTGTCTAATCCATTCGCCTCTGTTTGATACTTTGATTCCAGTAGAATCAATTGCAATTACAAAATAGTCATCATATAAACTGGATTTGTCATAATCAGAAATCTTGATATCAAGTCTATTTATTCTTCCGCTAATGTTACTATAATGAGGAATTGATGATAATGTATTTGCAGCGTGAGCTCTTACTACTCCTTCAGTCTGTCTATAAGATAAATGAAAGTATGCTCTCATATAGCCAAGTAATTTGATAAATGAATCTGGATATACGAATTTTCTGCCTTCCTTGTCCTTATTCATCTTTTTTAGTTCATTATCCCAGTTATCAATAACGTCAAAATCAAGCAATACTTCTCCTCTCTTTACAAGCGATTCATTGAATTTCTTCCAATTTCTCACATAATATGACTAAAATAGGTTAGCTAAATCTGTTAGCAGTAGTGAGTTATGCAACAAAGCATCTATTCCAATAAACTTTCTATGTAGTCTTAATGATGCTACGCCAGTAGTACCAGTCCCCATCATTTGGTCTAATATTGTCTGATTCTCAATAGTGAGATGTTTTATAATATGTTCTACTTCGGCTGTTGATTGTTCCCAATCATGCAATAATTTAGATAGCGAAATCTATTCTATATAGTCACCTATTGTATTTGAAATTACCAAGTAGTTTGCTCTTTCTTCTTTAACATACCAAAGTAATGGTTTTCATTCTGCAAACACATGTCTTGAATATACTTTTTGATGATGTCCAGAATGCTTAACTGCGATTGTCCAAATATTTTAAATGATTATTATTAATTAAAGAAAACTCATGAATTATTCTGATAATTTGATCTATCTAATATGATGTGACCAACAAGAAAGCAAGACTTCCACTTGGTTTTAATACTCTTCCAGCTAATTTTGCTAATTCTTAATATAATGGCAGATATTCTTTGCCATAAGGAGGATATAATGAGATTTGGGAATACTCATCTATTAGAATATCATTGACTAATAATTTCAACGGTGCAGTTTAACCAATTATGATCTAAATATTTTTATGATTATTCATCTAAAGTAATTGGAGTAAGATAGTACAATTTCAATACAATAAGTTAAAGTAACTATCTTTCAAACAAAAATTTAAAATATTATGTTATCAAGCTCTATTATAATGAGAATTCTCTCTCAATGTCAAAAGTATTTAATAAAATTTTATTTAGTATATAGATTTTCTTTTCCATATTATGGTAAATAAACCAAAAATGAACCTTTTTGAATCGATTTTCAAATAAAATAATATTTATGGGATAATTAAATATAGTTGAACAGAAATATACCAATAATTGTCAGAAGTTGAAACTGCATTTATAATTCTTTCAAAAGATTATGATCAAATTTTTAATGTGATAGATGAATTGATCTCCAATAAAGGATATAGAACTAAAAAGAATGGAATTCAAATAATACATGATGCATACTTCGATACAAAAGACGAAATTTTAAAAAAAAATGAAATTGCATTACGTATTAGAGATATTGATGAACAAGTTTCTAAAATCACTTTGAAAATATTACAAAATACTACTGAAAATTATTCTGAAAGAATAGAGATAGAAGATATCTATTCAAAGGAAACGCTCAACCAAATTATTTTGAAAATAAACTCGTATCTCAATTTACCTATACTTGAACCCTCCTTAAAATATTATCATATTGATCCCAAACTAAATTTAATAAATTTAGGTTTTAAAATAATTCAAAATAGACAAACTCATAGAAAAATTGTCAATGTCATTAACAAAAGCTTTAATCAAATAGAATTTGAATTTGTGTTTGATACCACTACATACATCTCTAATAATAATATAACTAACATAGAATTGGAAATAGAATCAAAATTATCAAAAAATAATGCAGTAATTAATGATTTTGTTAGAGAATTAAAACTAAATCAAACCTTATTTAAATATTGGCCTTATAATAAATTGTTAACAGGTAAAGCTATAGAGATATTATTAGATAATAATGAATTAAAAGAAAACAAAGATTATGATGATAAAAAGATTTTGACTTTATCTGGATTAGAGAAGATTGAATTATTTATAAAATCAAGAAACATATAGAAATAAACGTAACTAAAACTTTTTAATAACTAATTTTTAACATATTATTAAATAAATAGGTTAATTGACGCTATTCAATTGTAATTAATAGAAATTTAAAATAATAAATATGATACTTTTTTTAGAATCCACTATATTGAATGAAAATGATATTTGAATGTTGAAATAAAAAAAGGCTAACCAATAACTCATTTTTCATCTAAAATTGCTATTTGTATAGTGTTACTGATAGTATTGATTTCAACTTATATGTCTTCTTTACTATGGTGTTTCTATCTATAAGGAATATATTAATAAATTTGTTTTCTATAGTAGTTTGGAATTCTATTATAAATTATTTTAAAATCTACATATAATAATTTTAAAAGGAACATATTGAAATTAATCTTATGACTTTTATACCATAACTATAAAATATTCATACTATAAATAAAATATTGATACTAACAATGATAATTATCTAATTTTTAATAACCTTCAAAATGATTAAATTATATTTAACTCTCATTTTAAATGAATTACTTTAATAATAAATGTCAGAATATCCTTATGAAGGTAAGATTGATAGTGATGACAAAGTAAATTACTGTACTGTTTATTCATCTGATGGAATAAGAATCGGCAAGGTGGAAGCAGCATTTGCAGAATCTTTTATCGTAAAGAACGAAATGGAAAACAAAGAAGTTAAATATGAAATTCCAAGGCTAGACATTGCAAGTATAATTAATGGATCAATCACTCTCAAGCTAAAGAAAAGTGATGTAAATCAAAATTATGAAACATCTTCCATTAATAAAATTGAATAATATCTAAATGATTATGAGTACTTAGCTTTTTAGATAAGTTTTATCATTATTATTTCAATTTTGACTTTAAACTAGAGTATTGTTTTTATATCTTTATTAAATTTGAAAGTATATCAAATAATTTTGCACTAAAGATAATAAATATATTATGTTATCAAGCTCTGTTATAATGAGAATTCAAATCTCTCAGGCTAAGCACTGACAAATATATTTATCTATGAATTGATAGAAATAATTATTTTAATTAGAGGATTTTATATTATTTGTTTATATATATAATTTATCTTATCCTAGTAACCAACTTTGCATTAGGAAATAGTGTTCCTTTTTTTCTCTTTTCCTATCTTAATTGTAACGTTTTCTTGATAAAGTTGAATTAGATATGCTAATTCATTATTGTATTTATTATGTTTCTTCACTCATTCAATTTAGTTTGAATACTACTACAAATACAGTAGTAGATACAATTCTAGCACTTGGGAGCAATCTATCAAGTATAGCATATGATATCTAGTAAATCAGAGAATATATGTTATTAATGTATGTGATAGTACATCTATCAATCATAAAGCATTGTGGATAATAAAAATGAATAAGATCCAAAAACTATTTTTTTAATTAATATTTTTATTAATGAACGAATTATTAGCAAAGATCAAATTTCTCTGAATTTATTTTTCATAGATAAATTTACAGCTTATATGATTTGCTTTCTAACTGTTGTGTTCTTTTACTTAAAACTAATAGTTGATCAGATAAATGAGCCAATGCATCTTCTTTTACCTTGTCTTTTTCTCTCACTGACTAATGACTGATTTATTATCTATAACTCCTCTATTCTAGTTTGTAAATGAGCTCATTGTCTTTCCAATTGTGGAACATTTAGAAATATACTTCTGCTCTATAAAGATAGTCTTATTTACTAAAGAAAATTATTATATTTTGATATAAAGCATACTTTATTCATATTATCTGTTTTTCCTTTACTATTGTTTTTTTTTGATTCTGTCAATGTTTGGACAAATACAACAACAAGCATTTACAGAAAAAGATGAATCTCGGTGGTCCATTGGAACATCTATGCCAACACATAGAACAGAAATTACTGCTACTAAGTTAAGTATCATATTTTAGGCCAACAACCAAAACATCTTAGATACCGTCTTACATTACATAATAGATTATTTTCTGTTTCGTAGTTGTAATTGGCACATACATCTTTCTTGAGATTCCTGTTTACTTTTGTTTCTACTGGATTCAGGAATGGTGCACGTGTTGGTAGAAATAGTACAGTTAGCCAGTATGACTGTCTTTCTATAAACTGTTTTGTCTTTTTGCTTAGAGCCTATCCGAAAAGTAGTTTATAGTATTTAAGTTTATGGTACAATAGATTTATTCGACAAAGCTAAGTGTCTCTACACTATATATCACGAGATTAGTTTGATATCTGAAATTTCTGGAATCGATTCATCTTATGAAATACCAGATGAATTATGGAATCAAATTTTCCCTCTTCTTGTACATAAACCCAAAAGAAAGAAGAAGAAGAAGAAGACAGGTCGTCCAAGAATGGATGATAGAAAGGCAATGAATGCTATCTTCTACATTACACGTACTGGATGTCAGTGGAAAGCATTACCACGAAGTCTTGGTGCATCCAGGACTGTACATGACAGGTTTCAGGAATGGAGACAAGATGGCGTATTCAAACGTATGTGGATTGATGGTCTAAAAATATATGATAAAAAAGTTGGTATCAACTGGAAATGGCAATCAATGGATGGTGCAATAACAAAAGCACCTCTTGGGGGAAAAAAGCACAGGACCAAATCCCACAGACAGAAGTAAATCAGGTACCAAATGTAGCCTTCTTGTAGATGGTCAGGGCATTCCTCTTGGAATTACTGTAGATGGTGCTAACAGACATGATATGAAGATGACAAAAGCAACTCTTCAGAGTATAGTGGTTTGCAGACCACCACCACCATCATCATCATCTACAACAAATACCCAACAACAACAACACATCTGTCTTGACAAGGGTTATGACTATCCTGAGGTATATGGAGTTACTTGAGGAATATGGTTATACCATGCATATTTGCAAGAGAGGAGAAGACTACAAAAATGGTAACAAAAAAGAAGAGAAGAAGGATACCAAAATATAAGAGCAAGAAGATGTGGGTGAGTTGAGAGAACACACTCATGGATGAACCAGATTCAGGCGATTATTGATTAGGATGGGAAAGAAGGAAGATAACTATATTGCAATATTACATTTTGTCTGTGCTTGGATAACATATAAGAGAGGAGGTGTTTTCGGATAGGCTCTTACATGAAATGATGCATTATCTATTACAGAGGATGGAATCTCTTGATACTTCTCTTGAATAACATATCTCTTGATGCTGTTTAGATGGTTTATGAAATCATTACTGTTTCTTGTCTTGCTTGTATTGGAATTTGACCATTCCATTTGAGTGGATAGAGAAGGGTTATGAATACATTGACTTTAACGTTAGATCCTTTATGGAGTATCTTTTGCTGTTCTCCTTTTTTCATATATGTTCTTGTTATGTATGGTTGTAGATGTAACCATGTTTCATCTTCAAATCCTAGTAGAATCTTTTTTTTAAAGAGCAGAGGATATTTTTTTGTATCTGTCTATCCTGTTCTTCTTTTCCTCATAATCGATGCCTTTCTCCAGTTCAAGTTTGGGCCTTTTGCATACTATACCTAAATCATGAATTATTCTTCATCATGTTTGCATTGGACTGACATTCATTTCCAGTAATGTTGAGAGATATGTAGCTAAAAGCCTAATACTCCAGCAGGTATTTTTGAGATAGCCAAATGTATGGGGTGATTTGTTCAATACTATGTCTTTTACCATCTCTTTGTTTTTGTGAGTAGATATTACTGGCTTTCTACCTGCATTCTTTCTCTTGTTTCTTATACCATCCAAACCGTGTTTTCTGTAATTGTTAATCCAGTCATACACATTACGGTAATTTACACCAAGGTTTTTGGCTATTGTTCTGTAAGGTACTCCTTCTTCATCTTTTGCTTTATAGCAGACGCTCTCTTCTGTATTCCTCTTTGTCACGAGGGTACTCTTCATGAATCTATTCAGTTCCTTTTTCTGAGTATCAGATAATTTCAGAATATAGGATTTGGGCACATGTATCAATCTAAACACATTCAGAGCTAAAGTTCTTTCTATCAGAGTATGTTGATAACTAATGCATGTTGATGATATATGAGATACTTAACTTATCTATTTATTTATTTGACCTCAAAGTCAACCTCTTCATCTATCACCTTCTAGATATGCCTTATTAAAATGCTTAGCAATCACTCTTGGACATCATCTAATAAGATTCATCCAGGTGTTTACGAATGATAGTTTTGTATAAAGCTGGATGTATATGCTCATCAGCTAAGTCGATCCTCATTATCTGGCTATATCTTCGCTATGGCTACTAAATAGGGTATAATTGATCCTAGGTTATCAGTGCGGAAGAGCAACATCCTCTTGCAACCAACTTTCAACCTTACTACTGTGTGCATATGCAGAATTAGTAAAGCCAGCACTTATTATGGCTATTGTTAACAATATTACCAAAGGCAGTTCCATTAACTTGTAATTGTTTAATGCAACTAGGAAAAGTTAATAATATAATATAAATTTATTTATCTATCTTTTTGGCACCTCAAAAATTCTTATTTTATTATCAATCAGGCATAATTTACGATAATAATAGTAAATCAGACCAAAAAATAAAACAAAAATCTTAAGTCAATATGGTTCAATTTTCTTGAATACTTTTTCAATTAATATAACATAGTTAAATTAACAATTTCATATTTTATATGCTATTTCTAAATTAATATTTTTTCTATATGAATATCTATTTTTTGGTAGTTACAACATGAGTAGCATTGAATTTATTTAATAAAATAGTAACAAACCAATAACATGATTCACAAAATACAAATTTACAATTGTATTTGTCATAATAATTTTATTTCAGAACCAGAAAAAATTTTTTGATTTATTTTGGAGATTCTATAAATGAGTACCCTGAAGCTCATAAAAATATTTTACTGTTAAAGCAATTAGCATAGTGGATAGCATTTTATATTATCTATTGTACTATAACATTAGACCCTTATTTTTGACCCTTATTGGTATTACTTTTGATATAGTGGGTACCCAAATATGTTTATAATTATCTAATTCAAAGGTATTGTTATTATATTAGTTATAGGCTAAATACATGAAAAATACTGATAATAAATATTTCTACAAGATCTACTACTTATGATGATTGCTCAATTTTACATTTCTTAAAGCATTAGAAATATGGAATTTATTATACCAAAATAAAGCTCCTGACATAATAATAAAATCTGTTATATAGAAAAGCTCCCAAAACCAAAGATTTTCTGAATTGCCCGTTACAAAATCATTAACATATCCATCATCTGCTATTGCATTGACTAATAACGATAATGAAGAAAGAAACCATGGGATATTGTGCTCATAATCTTTACGTAAGATTACAAGTATAATTGAAGAAGGTATGATTAATATAAAGTCTAAAATAGGATACAAAAGAGTTACTATGATAGCTATAAAATCATCATCAATATTATAATCATAAGAAAGAAGATTAACTAAATTATAACTAATAAAGAGTGCTGTAATAATTGATACTACAATAAAAACTTTGGATTTTATTTTAATATGTAAAGAGCGTAATATTGTAAACAAATGTAAAGCAAGAAACCCATAACCAACAAACCATAAAGCATCTGTAGTAGTTACAAGTCTTTGTTCTTCTATTTTCAATACATAATAATCGTATAAAAGTGTAAAATCAGCATAAAACCACGATATAAGACCAAATGTAAGAAATAAATATGATTTACCATGAAGTCCATGAATCCCATATCTACAGATAGCGATAATACCTAAAATCGAAACAGTAGCTGCAGTTATGTTTAATATCCAAAGAGAAATAGAATGCTTATTGTATGATTCTGAAAATATTACAATAGCATTTGCAATGGTTGTAACTATTATAATTGAGAAGATAAAATACTTTAATGTTAATCTGTGTCTAGTCTTTTCTTCTGAAGCCAAAGGTTATTGATAATAGCAATGACATTTTCTAGATTTTAAAGATTCGTTTACAA
>CAWIYT010000292.1:0-32655 GCA_963840085.1 uncultured Nitrososphaerales archaeon | reverse complement strand
CATAATGGTCTTTGAGCATCTTATCATTTGTGAAAGCAGGTCAACCAATATAATTTCTAGAAGAACAGAATGATAATATTTATTTTATTCTATCTATTCTTTTTCTTACTGTTATTTCGTTGTATAAACTTTGTATGGCAAATTGTTTTCGAGATCAATATATTTCCATTCATTAGTTCCTTTTTTTATCTGCATTTCATGAAATTCTGATTGTAGTGTAGGATGTAGCAATTTGTATACATTATTTCCAACAGAAATTTTGTTTGGTCCTGTTAGGGACTGAATCTTTGCTGCTACATTCATAGGATATCCTATCAGATCAATAGGTGCGCTTTTATCATATCCATATTGTATAACTAAATTTTCTCCTTCATCTATTCCTATTTTAACAGCTAATTTTGGATAATTATCTTTATCTTTTTCTAAAATTGGATTAATACCATTTTCTATTACATTAATCATTGAATTTGCACATCGGAATGCAGTATCACAAGAGAGATACTTGTTAAAACCACTTGGAAAGCACGCTATAACAGCATCTCCTACATACTTTAATACAAATCCATTATAACTTTCAACAACAGAGGACAATTCATGTGAAAAGGCTTTGATTATCTTTGCCATTCTTTCTACTGGTAAAGCCATACTCATCTTTGTTGAACCTACTAAATCAGCATACATTACAACAAGAGAAAGTTTAGAATCAACATGATTGAGAAGAAAGTCTTGTCCTCTCTTTATTGATGTATTGTATTGATAACGCTCGTATAAAACACTCCAAAGCCTGTCTTGTCTTTGTGAGAGTAATGTTTGTAAATCATAGATAGTTCTATTTTCAGTAGAGGATAAGGTAGAAGTATTTTCCTTTGTATGCCTATCTTCTGTTTTGCTATATATATTATTATTTCTATCCTCAATCATTCTTTCTATTATTTTTTCTTTAATGTCTTCCTCATTTTCATGATTATTCTCTACATCTACTGATCTTTCTTTTTGTATCTTATCACTTGTACGCTTGGTAGTATTATAACTAACATCTCTTTCATGATTTTCCTTTGTTTTATCTTGATCTTCCTCCATTAAAAGACCTTAATTAAATAGTTATAATTATTTAATTTAACTATTTAGATGAAAGTATAAAAGGAAACAACATAGATATAATAAACTGAAAATTTACTACAACATTATACATAAAAAAGATCTCTTCAGGATTAATGAATAATTGTACATTATTTAGATCTGTTAGATTAATATTTCATCTCGTATAGATGGTAGTTCAAAAACATTGAATGATAAAAGAGATATAAAAAATAAATATTCCTGCCATAATTGTTGCATTAACTTGTAGGATATTCCTTCGTTTAGTTTCCACGCATAATTAGTTTTATTTTCGTATATAAATGAGAACCTCAAAGAATGAAAAAAGGTAAACTCCATGGTAATTCCTTATGATATCAAAATCTTTATTTAGAATAATTACAATCTACTTATATTGGTATCTGGAAAATACTTTAACAAAGGAGTAAAGGCGTTAGATGAACCAAACTTGGGACACGTGGTTAGAGAAACACCAGATAAAATTGTAATATTTGGTGGAAAAAATAAGAGATATGATATACCTATTTCAGAAATTCAACAGGTTGGTGCCAATGTTCTTATTGGATTACCATTTTCAGAAATTCAAAGTAAATATGGTGTTAATCGTAATGATCCACTTCCTACTAGTCGAAAAGATCCTTGGCAATCTGATAATCAAATAGATTTGGGCACATATGAAGGCAAATATCCACATTCTTTATTTAATAAAGGAGTAAGAACCGAAAATGAAGACCATGTTGGACATGTTATGAAAGAAACAGATGATAAAATTGTAGTTTTTGGATACGGAAATGAGAGATTTGACATTCCTAAATCTGAGATACTTGCAGTAGGAAGGAATGTTATTGTAAAAAAGAATTTTCCAGAATTATTTTCATTTAAGGTAGATATGAATTCACCATTACCAACTGGTGAGCCATTAGAAAAAATAGATGAAGAAGCATATCCTGAATATTACCATGGTCCTAGAGATGATAAAGAAGATAAACAGGATTTGATATATCCAAAATAAAATCTATCTTTACCTAAAGTGTCTTTTCTGTTATATTATTGTCAGGATTAACGTTTTAAATTGTCCAAAGATATATCATTTATTTCTATTTCTTCTTTTTTGATTATTTCTGCATAATTGAAAAATAGAAGGTTTTTGTCATAATTTGCTTTATAGTTTAATACATTATAAATTGAATCTTTAGTAAATAGAAAAAAATGTAAATTAATATTTTGGATATCTATTATAAATTATTTTTATCAATATTCTTTCTGGATATCATATCTTTTGTTTCAATAGGCGACTTTAGTCTTGTTAAATTTTTTCCAAATATGAGATTTATCCCCCAATCTACCATAACTCTTAACTTATTTTCTAGAGTCGGTAAATGAGTCAGGTAAAAAAATCTCCATATTCCCCATGCAAATATTCCCTTTATTGAATATCCAAAAATCATGGCCACTCCATTTCTTTTTCCTATTGTGGCCATTATTCCTCTATTTTTATATGAAAATTCTGTTTTATTAGATTTTTTTACTTCTACTGTCTTCTCTCTAGGTTTTAACTCTTTTTTTATTGATGAAATTATATTTTCTGCTGCAACTTGTCCTTCACGTATAGCATGTTGTGCAGTTGGAGGACATGGCTTTCCTGTATTAGGATCTGTTATGAGTGCACAATCACCTATAGCATATACATCTTCATAATCTTTTATCTGTAAATATTTGTCAGTTACAACTTTGCCGCTTTTATCATGTTCACAGGAAATATCAATAACAGATTTCTCTGGTACAACACCTGCAGTCCAGATAAGTGTATCTGCTATTATATGACTATTATCTTTTAGTATGATTTTTTTTGGACCACGTAGACTTAATCGATTTTCTTTATTATCTTCTACTATCCCTTTTACGTCAATAACTCTATTATTCAAAATAACTTCTACATTCTTTTTCTTTAATTCTTCTAAAGCAAAGTTACCAAGTGGTTCATCCATTTCCGGCAAGATTCTAGAACCAGAATTAATTAGAATAACTCTGACATCTTTTATATCTATATTTTGGTAATAATCTCTAATAGATTCTTTTATAAAATCATTTATTTCTCCAATCGTTTCAACACCTGCAAATCCTCCACCTACAACAACATACGTAGTTAAACTCTTTCTCGTATTTTCTAATGTATTTTCCTTATCTTTATAATTTAAGTGAAAATCATTACTCCTATTACTTTTAATTTCTCGATCTATCATTACAATATCTTTTTTTTTCTTCAAATAGTAACATATCCGTCTGTTCTAAAGTATCAATAATATGACTTCTAATAGAAAATGCATCATAAAGACTTTTCATTGTAAATGATGCTTTCTCCAAGTTTTTATTTCCAAAGAAATTTGTGTTGCTACCTAAAGCCAAAACTAGATAATCATAATATAATGATTTAGTATAATGATCATTGTTTGTATTGATGTAGTTGTTGTTGTCATTATAATATTTTATATTCTCATTTGAAGTATCTGAAGAATTTACTAAAGGTAAATGATTTGATATTGTATCTAATTTCTTGTTTTCTCCTTCGTTGTTATAATAATTACCAATAAATCTTGCTTCCAAAATTTCATTCGTAAATTCAATTTTTCTATTCTCTAAATTTATTGTTTTAACTTCAGATTCTATAAATCTGGCTCTTTTACAAAATGCCCTCAATGGTGATGCAACATGTTTTGTCTCTATCATCCCAGAAGATACTTCATGTAACATGGGAGTAAAAAGAAAGAAATTATCTTTGCTTATTAGAGTTATATCTACTCTTATATCGTTTTGAAATTCTTTTTGTAATTTTGTAAGAACTTCAATTCCTGCAAATCCTCCACCTAATATTGCAATTTTCTTTTGTTCTATTGGCTGTCTACGATGAACTAATTGTAAATGTTTTCTAATTATATCAATCCTAGAAAAAGATACGTTACAGATATTACATTTATATCTTGTACCAAATTTTATAGATAAACCAGAAGATACAAGACCAACTGTAATACCAAATAAGAGATTAATAAATAATGAATTAAATAAAATATTTAACTTATCACTTTGAATTTGTTGAGATGCTTCTTGTTCTGATAATGTTGGATCGATATCAGCAATAGTTCGAATATTTTCTGGAATTAAAACAAATTCATTTATTGGAATAGCCCATACAACAAATATTATTGTACCTGCAAAAATTCCATAAATAAAACCATTTATAGGTTTACTTATATTCAAAATATTTGTTTTGTATAAAAATATGCCTGTGGCGACTCCTATAGAAATTGCAGTAATTAAATGAATTATAAATCCTGCAATAGGAGCATATGAAGAATATACACCTATTACATGTCCAAATATCATCCATGATATATAGTATGGTTGACCAGTTATAAATTCGTAAATAGTTCTAGGAAGAATCATAGTTATAGCACCAATTAAGGCACCTACTACAACAAACAAGACTTCTCTCTTTAGAGAAAAATCAATTTTTATTAAATTAAGCTCATTATGAAATTTTTTCCTTTTTATATTTCCTAATTTCATATTTTAATATCTTATTCTAATTAATTTTTTATATTATTTATTAATTTGACAAATCAATCAAATAATTTGAGTTTAATACATATGACAAATTCTATTTAAATAGTAATGAAACTTTATAAAATAAGTATTGTCTTACATCATTGACTACTACAATATAATTTACATCAATATGAAAGTCAATATTAATTTCTTATATAAATGAAGATAATACCAGTAGTAATAAAAATAGAGCATTTCACTTAATTTTGATAATATATTTAATTAAGTATTCTATAACCAATAAATAGTATCAATATTAAAAATAATAGTCTTGATTCAACAAACAAAAAATGTTTTCAATTTTGCACCTTTACCATTGAGGATAATAGCAGGAATTGGATTTATGATACATGGTCTTACTAAACTGCTTGATATACCAGGTACTCAGAATTCATTTACGAATATGGGATTACCACCAGAGTTATCAATCATCATAGGTCTTTTAGAATTCATAGGTGGTTTGGCTATTTTACTCGGTATCTTAACAAGAATTGCAGCAGTATTATTAACAATAGATATGATAGGTGCTATTCTATTAGTAAAGTTATCAAAGGGATTTATTGGAGGATATGAATTAGATTTATTGTATCTTGCAATAATGATAAGTTTAATGGTAACTGGACCAGGAAGTTTCTCAATTGAGAAAAATATTCTTAAACGAGAAATCTATCCAAAAGCACCCAAAATACTTAATAAATGAAAAAGAAGATAAATAAAATCAAAGTATTTTAAATTCACTTTTATTTATCAAATTTTAATTAGTTTTAATTAGATTATTTCATTTAAAAAATCATATAGACTGAAACAATAGTTAGAAATAGTTAGAAATAGCTAGGATAACAAATTAACTTAACCATCTCTTTAAGTCGATAGAGATTTTTACTGCTTTCTATTATAGATATTAAATTGTAATCTATTATGAAAAAATTTTATTCCCTTTTTTTGAGGCTAATTTAGATCGATAATTTTAAAATAAAAATCACTATTTCAAACTTTTAGTTTATTTATTTATTTATTTATTTATAACAAAAGAATAAGAATGTAAACGAAAGCATATTACCTACCTATCTCATGTTTCTTGTACAACGATTGATGCAACCCTATTAACTGCAAGCAACTTATTAAATAAAACTAAAAGTCAATTGTATAAAATTACAATAAAAAAATTAGTGGCTATAAGATCTTTTATTTTCTTCGTAAGTTAAAGTAGTTTTTAATTCCATCGTTATAGTATTTTTGTACAAGTTCTATTGATTTGTTAAAGGTTTCTGTATATTCCACTATAAACTCATGTATTGTTCTGGTATTGTTAATTGTATTATCTATAATATTTTGGTTAATCTTGTTATATATATTAAAAGTTTGTTCTGGTATCACAAAATTATTCCAATAAGATTTGTTGTTGGATGTATCATTAATAAATTTGGAAAATGCTGATTGATAAGTATTAAGAATATTATTTTGTAATTCTACATAATTATTTGAGATTGTTTGGATCGTATTAATGACTTGTTGTTGATATTTATTTGTAGTATCTATACTTTTTTCAATGATCTCATGATTTATTTTTTGATATTCATTGAAACTATTGGTATCTTCGTTTGTAGTATTGGAAATAGTGGATGTTGTTATATTTTCTAATTGTTGTTTTTGTTGATTTACAATTTTCTCTGTTTCTTCTTTTGAATTTTTAATTTGCTTAGTATTATTTTCACTTGTCCGATTTGACATATTAATACTACTTTTTAGAATATTGTTGTTTATAAATTATAATAATTTAGAAAGTTAAAAGTAAATTCTTGATGTTTTATTCAAAATATTTATAAAAAATTGAGATAACAGATTTTCTAACGAATTGCCAATAATTTATTAATAGAATTTATTAAAAAATTAGAATTATAGCAGTAGTCACCCTGATTCTTCTCTAATCATATTCAAGTCTTCATGAGTTTTATCAAATCTTGAAGCTAAATTCTAAATCTATTTTTTGCTTTTGTAATAATCTAGAATAAATTATTCTTTCAAAAAATCACAAATTTCTAAAGGCGCAATAGCAGGTTAATTTTTATTCGACTATTTATAAGACTATTCTGAACTTATATTCCTGTTTTTCCTAAATAAGGATATTACTAAAGAATCATGACTGACAAATATTTTATTAGTTATTTAATAAATCATTAATTATTCTAATTAAATCTTTATTTTCTATAGGTTTTCTAATAAAAGTGTATACTGGAGAAAACTTATGTGTAATATCAAATATGGTTTCCGCTGCTGTTAGGAAACATATTTTTGATTTAATATCTCTTTTTTTTATCTCTCTATATAACTGAAGCCCATTAATATATGGCATTTTTATGTCTATGACTATTAAATCATAGAAATTAGATTTGAATTCATTGAGTGCTAAAATAGGATTACAATAATAATCTACTATGAATCCATTATTTTCTAAAACTACCTTTAGCGTTAGACAAATATCTAATTCATCATCAACTACCAATATTCGTTTTTTATTATCAGGAGTAATAGTATGATTTTGTACAATTACTATTAAATATTTGTTATAATAATTATGAATATTTTATAACATATCAATATATAAAAAATATCTATTTAGGTATATCTTATATTGTATATATTATTAATTAACTCTAATTCTATATGTTACAATATAGAATCTAGTAACTTGTAGCTAATACATATAATTCAAGAGATGAATACTGTAACCTTTTCTTCTAAACAACTATTACGTCTGGGGTAATACTGATAGCGGTGCAAAAATAAGAGTTTATGTTACAGTAATAAAGAAGACAATATTTAGGATTTACTATAGTATGCTAGTGGTTTATGAACAAGTTTGACTAACTAATTTTTACTTTATGTGAATAGAGCTTTAAATCTAAATAGATTTGGTGATTATCCACAATATCTAAATTACAAAATGTAGCAGTAATTGCAAAAAAAGCCTTCAAATGAACTATTTAGACATTTTTATTTTATTTATTGAAGTAGAATATATACATCCTCATAATTGTTACCACATAAATATATTGTAGGATTTATAATTTTCATAAATTTGTGGTTGTTATTTTCTTTGTATGATTAGTTCTACGTAAATGCATTTGCATTTAAAAATAAGTCATTCGACAGATAGAAAATTTCTGCTATATCAGGAGTAAAATTCTTCATATAAATGAGTCGATCATATCTACATTTAGATTCCATTTCACTAAAAGGTTTAATCTTAGAATTTATTATTTATAAATAGATAATACATTTGTATAAAAATGAAGACCTGGAAGAAAAGAAGGTGTTAGGTTCAGGTGGTTATGCTTTTGTCAATCTAACAGAAGATGAAGAATTAAAATTCAATCTAGGAGTACCACATTTATTTTTAGGAAATATAGGTAGACTAGACAAAAAGAGATTTACAAGGTACTATTGTAATAAATGTGGAAAAGAATATCCAGGCTTTCCCTTAATAACATATGAAAATCCAAATGAAGAGATTACAAAAGATGTTATTCTACTAGAAAAAGGAGAATACAAATGTATGATATGTAAAAATATCATAGCACAATATCGCAAATTCAACAAATAGATATAATGATCTAAATAACTTCATCATTGTTATACGTGTGATTCTTTGATAAATCCTAGATATAATAACAATAATTCCAATAATGTCAAGAGAAAGAAAATATTAGATGTTTTATCAGAAATAGAAGAAATAGCAAGAAAAGATTATCTTCCGTCAATTGGTCCGATAAAAGGAAAAATCATAGGAGATATTATCAAGAAGCATAAACCTAAAAGAATACTTGAAATTGGGACTTTACACGGATATTCAGCTATTTTGATGGCAAATTTTCTATTAAGTATAAATGATAATGATGGCAATGACAATACTTCTAAAGAAATTATTGTTATCTGTTTGGAAATAGATAAGAACCTTGCAAATATTGCAAAAAAGAACATAGAGAAAGCAGGACTATCAGATAAAATAAAAGTAATTAATGGTGACGCTTTGGAAATTATTCCTAAACTTAATAATAATAATCATTATAGATTTGACTTAGTTTTCATAGACGCAGTCAAAAACCAATATCTTGCATATCTTAATCTTGTAGAAGAAAATGACTTAATGAATAAAGAAGCAGCAATAGTAGTTGCTGATAATGTTTTGATATACGAAAACGAAATGAAAGATTATTTAGATTATGTTAGAAATTCTGGTCGATACAATAGTTATACAACAGAAACTACTTTAGAATTTAACAAAAATGTTAAAGATGCTCTTGAAGTAAGCATAAGAGTAAATTTTGAGTAGGTAGGAGTTTGCTTAAATCTTAATTATCTTTTAACATTAGAATTAATTTATATATATATATTCAGTTATATGGTTGAGAGTAATATCGTCTATGTAATAGAGTTCTACTACATTATATTTAGCTTTATAATTGCTTTAAAATTCATAATTAAAAGCTATATGCTAAAGTAGAAAGAATGATAAGGCTATGTAAGGATTGGCCATGGAGATATATACGACATTCAGTTTATCATAGTATCAATTTATTGTCCATGATTGACTATTTAATAAGTCAAGATAATCTAATTGTCATATTCTGAAGATATAATTTGCTAAGAGATTTATAGAATGTATTATGTCCAGGCTATGACTGCTCTGTAGTTTGTTGAAGTTGTAATATATTTAGTAGCTATAATATTCAGGAAGTTTTTTAAATCTATTTTGAGGTTGTGATTAAATTAAAATATATATATATTTTTTATTTATCTAGAGAGTTTTTCCAAAAATGTGAAGTTCACTTATGTCTTTTATCTCTTCATTTTTCTTCATAATTGTCTTGAGAATTTCCAAGGCAACTTCTTTAGATTCACCTTTTACTGTCCCAACAATTACAAAATGAAAGTACTTTTTGTAGTAAGAAGATAGTGTCATTTTTTTGTTTAACTAATAATATTATGATGAATAAAGTTGTAAGATTAGTGGAACAAACTTCCTTACATTTTTTGACATCTCAAATTTTACCATCATAATAACATATGTAATATTCTACATTATTATTAATATTAGCATTATTTTTTTTGTCAATCCTGATTTTTTTATTATTAACTTACAAAATTATTTCATGATATCTCTTTAATTCTAAAGGTCTTTCCAATAATGGGTTTAGTTTCTCTATTAGATTAATCATATGAGGTTGCTTGAAATGCTCTTCTATTGCTTTTTCATTTTCCCATAGCTCATCAAACATAAAAATTAGAGGATTTTCTACTGATTTATGAGGAACATAAGCAATATTTCCCGATTCTTTAAGTGTAGGAGGAATTAAATCAAGTAATATTCTTTCTAATTCTGATCCTTTCCCCTTTTTAGCTTCTAAAAAAGCTAATAGTCGAATAGCACTATTAGTTCTGTTTTCAAATTTTTTGATATTTGTAGTTTCCAATTTTACTATTTTTTATCTTGTAAATATTAATAAATATTTTTAATCAAGAATAAAATATATAGCAATATGAGAATAGAATTGTTTTCTATTTTTTTAAAAGAAGAACTACATTATATACAATAATTAGTATTTCTTTATTAACTATTCTCTCTCTTGGACTAGTAACAAATACATCTTCTTATTCAGAAGAACATAATGCCACCAAAAAATAATTTTGAATAATACTAGTGATTCAAATAAGCAACAACAACAACAAATAATCAATACTCTAAGTTTTTAGGACAGAGTTATTGTACAGACAATTGTTATATCTTCACCTTCACCTACTCATACCGGATAGCCAAACCATAAGATAATTATTGCTCTTCCATTAAGAGATGATGGAAAAATATGGACTGATAAAGTTACTTTTACTGCAAGCAAGCCTATAGAAGTTGGAGTATTGCATTCATATGATCCAAATATAGTCATAGACTCTCAACAACATGGTGAACCATATAATTCAGTAATTCTGCCTCAAAACAAAAGTTTTGCTATCTCAATTAAAAAACTTTATTGGACCTGAATCTGGATTAAGTATGACTAATGTAAATGAAATTTTTAATATTAGATGATATATAGATATTTTCTGTAATGTAAAAAAAATAATATTGATAGTAATATAATTTTTTTAAAGAAGTTATAAACTAATAAAAAAAGGCAATAATTAATTTATTAATTGATTGATGACTAAAGTTATATAAATTAAATTTATTAGCAGCACAAGTTGTATGAACATCCACTAATTATTCATATAATCAACGCCCCAATAATGCGAGCCAGTATTTATTGGATAATATATTAACAATGTAGGTAAATTGCCATTATTATTATTTTCAACTTTTACACCTTTTTCTCCATCCAATACATTACTCACGTTATCAAGATATTCAAAATATTTTAATTTTGTACTGTTTTCATAGTAATTATTTTTTGAATCTGTAACTATAGTTCCATTTTGATCAAATATTACAATACGTTCGTTATCTTTAAGGTTAAGATTTTTTACACTTTTTATTATATCATGAAGATTCAGTATTCCTACCCAATAACCTATGAGTTCTTCATGATTATTATTGCTATAATTAGTGTCATATTTTTTATATACAGGAGCTGCTATCGATATGGCTGGAGTATGAATTGATGCAGAAATAAAAATTCCACTTGTATAAATATTTGTTGTTGTTGCTGCTGTTGTTAAACTATTTTCTGTGTTATTGTTAATAATATTGGTTATTCCTTTATACCATTCTCTATCTGCATAATTTAATCGTTGTAATTGCTTTTGGTGAGAAAATGGTTCCCCAAGATAAATATTAGCTTTTGGAGTAGTAAAATAAATACTGCCAAAATTGTCGTCCAATTGTAAAATCCTTTTTGCCTTTTCTCTCTTTAGAACATCTGCATTTTCAGGTATTCCCATAAATTCTTCACTTATTAGATTAGCTGATGAATTATCTCTAAGTGATTTGTCTTGGCTACTAATTAATAGAATTGATTGGGCATTATGAATTCTACTTTCTATATAATTTGACAATAACTGGACCATATTTATTTTATCTTGAATTATATTCTTACTATAATTATAAGGGAGAGGAAATTGGAGAGTGGAAGAGGAGGATTTATTATTAATTTGCTCTTCCAAAATATTTTGCATAATACCATAGATATTATTAAAAATTAAAGAGATTGACAATACTGAAAATATGATCATTATTAGTGAAACAGATGAGATATTAAAAAAAATTATTTTATTCATATTAGATATTTTGTTAATTTTTTAATAATTCTATAATTTATGACTTTCCTTTGTTTATATCATATATGATAGTGAATTTCTTATTCTATTATTTGCATTACCAAATTTTTCCATTGGTATTACCATTTTCATCTGCTTCATATTCGAAAACTCCAATCTTGTTATTTAGAAATGCAAGTTTTCCATTTGAAGAAGCCTTAAAAAATACTGAACCTCTATCTGTTCTGTTATGACCATTATAGCGTTCTATTCCATATCCTTTCCATGTTGCTATCTCAGTTCCATCTTTAGTTGAAATAACACCTTGACCTTCTGCATAAAATACTTTTTCATTGTCTTGTAATGATGATGGAGCTGATGGTTTACTCCAATAAGTTACTATATCTGCTACTTCAACTCCATTTATAATACCAGTACCTGTAATGGTAGTTTCTATTGTTGGACCTTCTGTATCTAAAACTCTATATCAAGATATCTTACATTTTTGTTCATAAATTATATCACCTAACATTAATAATCATTTAAAGCAATTGTATATAGATTTGACTTTGGGTTATGTGATAATAGCTTATAGGTACAATAATTGGTGTATTTGGCATAGTATTATAGCAAATTGAAATCAAAAAGTTGCATCAACTATGGATTAAGATATTAAAATAACCATTTATTTTGCAATTTTTTAAAATAATATTATTTATTATGTTTTAGCGTTAGCAATAGTTTCTATAGTCTTTTTATGTGACTTCTTTTGAGTTGATAAAGCTAATTCTTGAAGCTTTTTTGATTGTTCTATACCTGTTATTGGAAGTTCTTTATTATTGTCTAATAGTCCTATCTGAGCTAATAATGAAGCTTGATCCCAATAGATATGCTCATGAGCTATTTTGTTTCCTTTGAATTTCATCACAACAACATGAGGCAATTCAACATATCTTCCTGTTGGAGATATCCCTGGAAGCATAGCAGGAATTTCTATATCATGAGTAAAGCTTAATATAAGTTCATCTACCACTTGATCACTACTAACTGTTCTTGAAATGCGTACAACTTTAGTATCTGCAGGCATTTTACCTACAAAACTATTTTTATAAAATTTATAGACTCCTTCATAGCCCTTACCTCCAGTTAAAATAGGTACATGATGTACGTATGGCTCGTTTGTCATAGTCTTCATTGTTTTATCTACATCTTTTTCTTCAAATTCATATTTTATATGTCTATTAAAAACTTCACCAAGATTATTATGAGATTGCTTACTAACTGAATTTTTTATTGTTATTTTTTTATTCTCATATTTCTTTTCTTTTATATTTACCTTTACCAAGTAAATATCCTTTTTATAATCAAATAATAAATCTATCTAAATTAACAATTCAATTAATCCAGCATAACTTCAATAGCAGCATAACTATAATAGAATACTATAACTTTAATTTGAATATTGATAAAGGTTATAAAGAATTATTAATCAAATTTCATCTTCTTTGACATTCGGATTCATTTACAAAAGCAGTAAGCTAGTCTGAAATAAAGAATCATCCATGTAATAGGATTCTACTGTTACCATCATGCATTTAGCTTTTTACTAATATATTCAGAGTAACAAAAATAAAAATGTAAAAAGTTATTAATAATTTTTATTTTATAAAAAAAGAAATTTTGGTGTATTTTAATAGAGCGAAAATTGAATAATACTGTAATAGACTTTCAGACTCTGTCTATATGAAAATCTTTATTGGATATCATCCCTATTGTATACAGATTAGTTAAGTTAAGATACTCTATATGAGAGTGAGAAGGCTCTGACTGAACCAATATCCGAGCGGCTATATAATTTCCTCATAAAGAAGAAGGTAAATGAATGTTTGCGGCATATAAACGAAATAAAAAACAAGAAAAAAGAACATAACAATGAATGAAAAAAAGAATGAAAAGTAACATATCAAGCATATACTATTTTAGATAATTTTTATACTATTTATAATAATTTTGTCCAACTAATAATCTAATGAAAGAAATTACTAAAGTTGAAATTCGAAATTTTCTTTTATAAAGAACTTAAACTGAGCATAACTAATCACAATATGATACCAAATATTGTCCAAATTTGGTAAACATTAGATGAGATTAATTATCAGAACAAAGTTATATAATAATGATAATAATTTATTTTTTGTTGTCGTTGCTATTACTACTTCTATTACTCTATATTCTTACTATTTTAAAACAAGAATAATTCTGTTGCAACAATATGTTTACATTTGTTTAGTTTAAATTTAAAATCAGGACAGGTACAGGTCCTATTTTCTATATCAACATTATAGTACTTGTTTTTTTCCTTACTACTACTTCTAACCTTAAACAATCTTCTCTTTTCTATTTGATTTTGATTGTGATTTTGTTCACTTTCATTACTATGTTGTTGTTCTTCTTCTCTTAATTCAACTATCATAGGTTCGTATAAAGTAGATTCTATTATATTGTATGCCTTTTCAAGTCTTTTCCCTTCTACTTCTTTTTTTAATTTTTTTGCATTTTTGTTATTGTTAATAAGAATATCTTTTTCATTTATTTCTATATTATTATTTTTATGTTCTTGTTCTTCTTCTTTTTTATATTTCCGAAGGTCTGTTGATATAGCCTTCTTCACTACATCATGTATATTATCATCTTTAGTGTCTGATACATATATTACATAGATTAATGCTATATCTTTACCTTCATATTTTCGTATAACTCTTCCTATTCTCTGTATGACCTGATTCATATTAGAGGTTATAGCTAAAATAATCTCTATTCTAACCTGTGGTATATCAAATCCTATTTCTAAGGTATGTACTGATAAGAGTGGATAAAATTCTATTCCCCATTGATTCAAGATTTCTTGTCTCTTTCTAGAACTTATGTTACTATCAATTATCATTGATTTTGTACCTTGTGATTCCAACATATCTCTAAGTTTAGTAATAGAATCAATAGTTTCACTAAATATCATGATTTTTTCATTTGGAAATTTTGTAGTTATCAGATTTACTGCTGACAATAATTTATTTTCGGCACAACTTAACAATAGTTTCCTTTTCCTTACGTTTAAGAACCATGCTTTTGCCATTCCACTAACGAAACCTCCTTTTCTTAACAATACTGTCATAGACTCAGCATCATACCTTTTAAAACGGTTTGATATTTTCTTTATTTTAGAAGTATATGTATCATAGTCATTTTGTTCTTTTTCTGTAAGGTTGACCTTTAAAGGAATAACTATTGGCTTTGCAAGTCTTTTATCATTAACAGCCTTTCTTATAGGATACCTTTTGACTGGAGGTAATAATGTAAGAATTGTATGGTATTTAGAAAGATCTGTTTCATCAAGGGTTGCAGTAAGACCAAGAATAGCTTTTTTATGATCCTCTATAACTACATCAAATATTTTTCTAAATATTTTTGCTGTGTCTCTTATTAAATGTACTTCATCAAAAATCACCATATTAGATCTCCTAATAATATCTAGATTTCTAATTACGCTTTGATAAGTGCATACGGTTATCTCTCTTATTTCTTTTCTTTCACCAAAATATGCTCCTATTTTTTCCTTTGGTATACCATATGATACAAGTCGTTTAATGTTCTGCTCAATTAAAATGATCCTAGGAACAATTAAAAGAATATTTAGAAATGGAAGAGAAGAAGGAGAAGATAGAGAAGATGTAGATACAAAAGCAAATCTTTTTGCGCATTCAAGAGCTATTTCCGTCTTACCAGTTCCGGTACTATATAGTATTGTACCTCTAAAGTCATTATCAATCCATGCATTTACTGCTTCGACTTGATCTTCCTTAAGGGAAAAAGGGAATTTTAATTGAGAAATAGCTGCTGATTCTAACATATCGTTATTTACTATTATAATATAGAGGTATAATCCATCAGTTCATATAAATTAATAACAAATTAAATTAATTTTTAATTGTTCTTTATTTTTTTTTTGATTGATCGAATAATTATTTAGTACCGAATACCTGTATCCTTGAATTACCTGTATCAGCTACAAACACTTTTCCTGCTGGATCTATTGCAAGATCTTCAGGCCTATTAAACTGTCCATCTTGTTTTCCTTTAGATCCGAATTTGCTTATGAATTTACCATTTTCATCAAATACTTGAAAATTAGTTGATGTTTTGTCATCTACAAAAACCAGATCTTCTTTTTCATAGAGGTCTATTCCAGGAATGGTACCTGAAAATTGTCCAGACCCATTTCCGAATGATCCCCATTGTCTTTTAAAATTAAAGTCTTTATCAAAAACTTGAATTCTTGAATTTTTCATATCAGTTACATACATTGTATTATTGGAGTCAAAAACTATTCCATGTGGTTCAAGAAATTTTCCTTCTGTTGAACCTTTAGACCCATAAGATTGTATAAATTTACCATTTTCATCAAATTTTAAAATTTGATGTGCATTTTTATCAGTTAAATAAACATAACCATTGTAATCAACAGTTAATTGATGTGGGGTTCTTTCAGCTCCTTGACCGCCAGTATTCTCAAAGCCCCATTTTAAAATAAATTTACCATCAGGAGTAAATTTCTGTACTCTATGATTTTTGAGTTCCAATGTATAAACATACTGACCAGAAGGATCTATGTATACATCATGTAATTTGTCAAATTCTCCATCTCCAACTCCTTCTTCTCCCCATTTTAAAATAAATTTACCATCAGGATTATATTTTTGAATCCTGTCATTACCAGTGTCTGTTACATATACATTTCCATCTTTATCTATGTCAATACTATGAGGAGATATCAATTGTCCATCTTCACTTCCTTTGCCTCCAAATTTATTTAGAAATTGATATTCCGTATGATTACTTTCACCAAAAAGACTTTCATATGAAGAAATACTATAAAATAAAATAGATAAGAGTCCACATATTACAAAACTTTTAATCATTTATATGATATGATTGATCAATATTTATAAATGCTGATATATAAAAAATTTATGTGATATTATCATCTAGAAAATAGACGTATCTTTAGTGTTATTTAGAATTCAATGATTTAATAGAAAAATTTTACGGTATCTTGCAACAATTAGATATTTATTGAGCAAAATACAAATTAATATCTTTACAAAGACCTTTACAATCGTATATAGTCAATTAGAATACTGAAAAGATCTTGTATTTAGCACAACAATTACCGTTGAAAACACTAACTTAGGTTTGAAATTAAGACTGACGCTGTATAGTCGTCAGCTCGTTTGTGGATGTTAAATCTGTGACTAATTTAGGTTTGAAACAAAATTGCTAACGTCGTCACGTCAAGACGATAGTCGAAATCTAATTAATTTAGATTTGATATTTATTGCAACAAAGAGAATTAAAAATACATGTAATAATGTAGGTATTTGTAAACAGCTAAAAAATAGGCTTAAAAGATACTTAGAACCAGCATTCTTACACAATATAACGGTTTTTTAACGTTTAATGATAAAAATTTATATAAATCAGCATGGTTAAAAGTTGATTCATATATTTAGAACTATATATAGTTGCCTTTTTGTAAAGGTAATACAATAGCCAAAATCACTACCTAGGTTTTGTTATCACATCAAAAATATTAAAAAAATTTTACAATAGTGTAAAACGTGTTTTTTTATGAATATGTTTTTCTTTTAAATTTAATAAAAATCTTTATGTATTAGGCCTAAATGTCCAGACAGTCAATACAATCACTATCACATTGAAATATTACCCTAGAGTGAATTCAATACCAGTGCAGAATATACAAATGTAAGTAATTGTGATTTTACTTCAATCTTTTTATATTTCAATAGGCCATATTTTTTAAATTTTACAAAAATTCATATATTTTGTTTAAAACGTTATGGATAAATTAGTCTAGTATATCTCTTACTATGTTATTTAGGGTTTAAAATTGGATAGTAGTAGTAGCAGTATCATGGTAAGAGAAGAAGAATTAGGAAATTGGAGAAAAACTCATTATTCATCAGAGCTAAATCCATCTTTTGAAGGAAAAACAGTTACTCTAATGGGATGGATATCCAGTATTAGGGACCATGGCAATATTCAATTTATCATGTTAAGAGATAAAGACGGAGATACTCAAATAATTGCTAAAAAAGGCCAATGTCCAGATTTGATATACGAACAAGTTTTGCAATTAAAGGAGCATACATCATTAGGAATACATGGAAAAGTTATTTCTCAAAGAAAAGCGCCTAACGGAATAGAGATGATTCCATTAGAGATAAAGGTTTTTTCAATTCCTATTCAGGCCCCACCATTTATGGTACAGAATAGAAATCCAGCAGGAATCGATACAAGATTAGACTATAGAGCAATAGATTTAAGAAGAAAGTATTTGCAAGATATTTTTATCATACGTAATAACATTTTAAAATATATTCGTACTTTTCTTTCAAACGAGAAATTTATAGAGGTCAATACACCTAAAATAATAGCAACAGCTTCAGAGGGAGGAACTGCCCTTTTCCCAATATTCTATTATGAGAGGGAAGCATTTTTGGCTCAGAGTCCTCAAATATACAAAGAACAGCTTACAATGGCTTTTGAAAAAGTCTTTGAGATAGGTCCAATTTTTAGAGCAGAGCCTTCTCGTACTAACAGGCATTTATCAGAAGCTACGTCGGTAGATGTTGAATGCGCTTTTGTTGACTATAACGATATTATGTTATTATTGGAAAAAATGATTCAATTTATTATAAAGTCATTATCTGAAGATGATTTGATTAAGAATAGTACTGAACTAGACATTGATCAAAAAATCAAAGATAACAAAAAATCTTTTCCAAGGCTCAAATACTCAGAATTAATTGAAAAATTGAGAAATACAGGAGAAAGAGTAAGGTGGGGAGACGATTTATCTCCTCAGTTACTTAAAAAACTTGATGACGATCAGTTAAACAATAATTTTTACTTTATAACAGATTGGCCTACAGCAGCTAAACCATTTTATGTGAAAGAGAATCAAAATGATTCACAAATTTGTGAATCCTTTGATTTAATGTATGGATCTTTAGAAATATCATCAGGAAGTACAAGAATTAGCAATAAAGAAATTCTTGTAAATAGAATGAAGAAAAAAGGATTGAATTTGAATTCATTTGATTATCATTTGCGTATTTTTAATTATGGAGTTCCTCCCCATGCTGGTTGTGGATTAGGATTAGAACGGCTTTTAATGACTCTTACAAAGATAGACAATATTCGTGACGCTATATTATACCCAAGAGATATTGATAGACTTGCACCATAGAAGAAGAAGAAAAGGGAGAAAAGATGATAAACTAAAATGATTACAAAAGATCAATTAAAACATCTAAGTAAACTTTCAAAGATAGAATTAACAGAAAATGAATTTGAAACTTATACTAAACAAATTGAAAAGATAATAAAGTACTTAGATAAATTGGATGAAGTTTCATTTGAGGAAGATGAATCATTATCATCATTACCTTTAACAAAATTGTCAGATTTAAGGGAAGACACTATTATAGAACCAACTACTAGTATTGAGAAAATTTCTAAACATCTTAAGGACAGATTTGTAAAAGGTCCAGTTATGAGTTAATATGTCAAATCTTTATACGCTTAATATTGAACAGATTACAAATGGCATTAAGAATAGAGAATTTACATGTGAAGAATATGTGTCTCAATCAATGGAAAGAATAAAGAAAATTGATAGCAAAATAAATTCGTTCATAACAATAAATGAGAATGCAATTGCTCAAGCACAACAAATAGACAAAAAAATAAGATCAGGTTCGACAGTAGGCTCTTTAGCTGGAATTGTGGTAGGAGTTAAAGATAATATAAGTACAGCAGGCTTGAAAACAACATGTGCTTCAAAGATGCTAGCTGATTATGTCCCACCATATGATGCTACTGTAATAAAGAGATTAAAGAATAAAGATGCAATAATAATAGGAAAATTAAACCTTGATGAATTTGCAATGGGATCAACTACTGAATGGAGTTCTTACGGATTAACAAGGAATCCATGGAATTTAGATTATGTTTGTGGAGGATCTTCTGGCGGTAGTGCAGCCAGTATTGCAGCACAATTATGTACTGTATCACTGGGTTCTGATACTGGTGGTTCTGTTCGTTGTCCAGCTAGTTTTTGTTCTGTGGTTGGATTTAAACCTACATATGGATTAGTTAGTAGATATGGACTTATTTCATATTCTAACAGTCTGGAACAGATTGGCCCTATAGGAAAGACTGTATCAGATATCAGAAACATCATGAAAGTTATATCTGGAAAAGATACTAATGATAACACAACGATAGATATGAAAAATAATAATAATTATTATTATGATGATAATAATAATAAAAAATATAATCAAAAAATTGGTTTATTAAAAGAATTAATAAATGGAGCTGATGAGCCTATATATCAATGCATTTATTCTGCAATAGATAAATTTAACGAATTTGGATTTACATGTGAAGACTCATCCTTAAATTCAACAGAATATGCTCTTGCATCATATTATACAATTGCTATGGCTGAAGCTAGCAGCAATCTAGCAAGATTTGATAATATAAGATATGGATTTGAATTAAATCCTGACGATTACGAATGGAATACATATTTCTCAAAAACAAGAGGAAATTTTGGAGATGAAGTCAAACGGAGAATAATTGTTGGAACTTTTGTATTATCCTCTGGTTATTATGGAAAATATTATCTTAAAGCTCATAGAGTAAGGGAATTAATTAAATCTGAACTAAAAAATCTTTTTAAAAAATACGATTTACTAATATCTCCTACTGTTCCGGTTCTTCCTTTTAAAATTGGCGAAAAAATTGATGATCCATTAAAAATGTATTTAATAGATATTGCTACAGTTTTAGCTAATTTAGCAGGTATTCCTGCTATTTCAATTCCTATAGGATTCAAAAATGGTCTACCTATTGGACTTCAAATCATGGCTGATGAATTTCAGGAGAAAAAATTACTAGATGCAGCTGAATTGCTTGAAAAATCTATTAATATTAATTCAACATATCCAGATCTGTAATAATGGCGTTACCGGTAAAAATTGGTCTTGAAATACACTGCCAATTAACTCAACTTAATACCAAATTATTTTGTGCATGTTATTCAAATTACAGAGAAAAAGAAATCAATTCTAACATATGTCCAGTTTGTATTGGATTGCCTGGATCTTTACCAATTTTGAATAAAAAAGCTGTAGAATTTGCAATTATGATTTCAAAGGCATTGAATTGTAAAATTCCAGAAATAACAGTTTTTTCAAGAAAAAATTATTTTTATCCAGATTTACCAAAAAATTTTCAGATTACTCAGTATGACTCTAATGGAACAAATACAAGCATAGGAAAAGAAGGAGTTGTAAAATATGGAGAAAATAACAAAATTGCTAGAATAAGACGTATTCAGTTAGAAGAAGATCCAGGAAGACTAGTTTATGAAAGTGGAAGAATGCAAGCGTTAATTGACTATAATAGAGCAGGCGTAGCATTAGTAGAAATAGTAACTGAACCTGATTTTACTGATCCTAAAGATGTAAGAATATTTTTAAATAAAATGACCTCAATATTAGAACATTTAGATATATGTAATACAAATTTAGAAGGTTCATTAAGATGTGATGCAAATATTTCCATAGGTAATGGAAAAAAAGTAGAAATTAAGAATGTAGGCTCTTTCAGTGATATAGAAAAGGCATTAACATATGAGATAACAAGACAACAAACAATGAATCTGCATGATATAGAAATTAAAGCTGAAACTAGACATTGGGATGATAAAAGAAAAATTACTAAACAAGCAAGGTCAAAAGAAGAAGTAGAAGATTATAGATATTTTCCTGAACCAGATATTCCAAAAATTATATTAGAAGACACATATTTATCTTTAATTAAAATGCCTGAGCTACCAGATGAAAGAAAATCCAGATTTATAGATAACTATGGACTTTCTGAACATGTAGCACAAGTACTTATTGACAATAAAGAATTAGCTGATTTATTTGAATCAGCAATAAAAATATATCATTCTCCAAAATCTATATCAAACTGGATAGTAAGTGATATTCTTGCATTCATTGAATATGATGCATCAGGCAAAAAAACACTCACTGATGAGACAAAAATAGATGCTAAACATATTGCAGAAATTGCAAAGTTTGTTGATGATAATACAATAAATAGACCTACAGCAAAATCCATTATTTCTAGAATCATCAAGACAGGAGAATTACCATCTGAGATAATAAAAAAAGAAAAACAAAAGATTACTACAATTAATGATGAAAAAATTTTGTTAGAATCAATAGACAAAATATTTGAAGAAGAGAAAAAAGCTGTATTAGATGCTAAACAAAATCCTACTGCAATAAATTTCTTGCTTGGTAAGATAATGAAGTTTACAAAAGGAAGGGCTGATCCGAAAATAACCACAATACTTTTAAAGGAAAAATTAAATGAAATAAAGTAAAGTATAATTGTGTGTCAGTTAATATTAATTATCTTAATTTAATCCATTGCTTATTACTATTTACCCTAATAGAATAATACAAGATTTTACCTACTAATATCTCCATTACTGATTTCTTGTAAATATTGCAAAACCATTGGAAGGAATACACCTACATCAGTCACAATTCCTATTGCTTGAGTAGTTCCTCTATCTAATAATTTTGTAACTACAGATTGATTAATATCTACAGCAATCACTTTTACATATGAAGGTAGCATATTTCCTACAGCAATGGAATGCAACATTGAAGAAAGCATTATTACCATTTTAGCATCCTTTAAAACTTCTTTATACTTTCTTTGTGCTTCTACAATATCGATAACTACATCTGGAAGTGGACCATCATCTCGAATTGAACCAGACAATACAAAAGGAACATCATTTTTTATACATTCGTACATTATTCCTTTATTTAGTATACCTTGTTCTACCATATTTTTGATGGAACCAGCTTTAAAAACTTCATTAATAGATTGCATATGATTCCTATGACCACGTACAGCCAAAGTTCCATCGTCAATATTCATACCTAAAGAAGTTCCCAAAAGTGCATTTTCAATATCATGAACCGCTAAAGCGTTCCCAGCCAGTATGCCATGTATATAGCCCATTCTAATTAGTTTAGCTAACGATTGGGAAGCTCCTGAATGAACTATAACTGGTCCTCCAACAACTATTATTTTTTCTTTTTGTTTTACTGCTACTTTATAAATATCATGTGCAACTTTTTTAATAATATGTTGAGTAGGTCGTTCACTTGAAGTAGTGCTACTCATAAATTGAAATATATCAACTCCCTGACGAGGGCGTTCATCAGGTATAATACGTATACCATTTTCATTAATTACTATCATATCATTTTTTTTTATATCTCTTATCATTTTGCACTCAGCTGTTTTATTATATGTATCAACAACTATACACTTATCCATCATAATATTTTTAACGTCTATCCACATTCCATCATAATAAATCTGAGTTGGTTTATTAGTTGTACTATAGAATAAATCAGGCATAACCATATCTGATGGTGCTGGTTCTAAAGATACATTTTCAGTAGAAATTGGCTGAGCGCCATCTCTGTAAATCGCTTCTAATATTTGACCAAGATGTGTTTTATCTTTGCCTTCAACAATAAGTCTAGCATAACTAGGATCAGTCTTATTCTTACCAACAGTAAATTCCTGTACTCTAAATTCTCCATTTAAATCCATTATCTTGTCAAAAATACTAGTTAAAATCATCGAATCTATAAGATGTCCTTTAACCTCAATTTCTTGTTCGAATTTATTATTATCTGACAAATTGTAATATTAAATAAATATAGTTTAAATACTTAAGCATTAATCAAATTGGAAGAGAAAGCTTTCCAGTATATTCAGATAGATTATGGTCTTGCTTGATTCTTGATAAGATATTATTTTTATCCTCTTCTGAAAACCATTGAGCAATAGATTTAGCTACTCCATTTTTATCACAGATTACAATAACATAACCACCAGACTCCTTAAATACAGCAATTAAGTTTTCTTCTCCAACTGGAGACCATTCATTTGTCTTTGTATCCTTAAGAGCTAAAGCAGGCATTGCTATGTTTCCAGTATATTTATTTAACAAATCCTGCGATTGTTTAACACGTTTTTCTCCTAATTTGAGTGCTGTAAAATATTGCATGATAGAATATTAGGATTCTTATCTTAAATGTTTTAGCATATTTGCAAGGGTAGATTGAAAATTGGAATTATCTTCTTCTTGTATTCCTACTCCAACATTATCAAGTACCTGCAAAAATTGAGATAAAAATTCATAAGAATAACCATTTTTAAGATACTGATTTGCTTGTAAGAACATTTCTACTTTGTCTAGTTGCTTTACAAGGCGCGCTTCTTTTGTTTGGTTTAAGCAATATTCTTTCCACATCTTAGAATAAAGTAGAGCAATTTTATCTGGAAAAGAAGATATTATAATTTTCATTGCATCATCTTCTTTTATTTGTTTTTCTTCAATAGAAATTTCATCAGGCATATAATCTCCTATTATAGATTCTGCCAAATCATGTATTATACACATTTTCATTACTTTTTCTGTATCAAGACATAAAAAATCAGAAAAAACCATTGACAAAGCAGTTAATGAATAGCTGTGATCTGCAACCGATTCAGCTCTTAGAATTTTGGCTTTGGATATCCATCCTGCCCTTTTGATATTTTTTAATTTAAGAATATATTCCATAAGATTATGGAATTTATAATTACCCATATCAATTATATATATTCATATATATATCAATTAAATTAAAATTATTATTCTTATCTATTTACTTCTTCTATTATTATAGTAGAATAGATAGTATTATATATATAAAAAATCATACTAAAAAAGGATTTCTATATCTAATAAGTGAAAATATATTAGTATTATGATAATAAATGGATTCAGATATAAATCAAATACATATGCTAATCCTAAGGTAACAATAGATAACATTACAGTTATAACGATTATTATTATCACATTTCAGTATTTGTCCCATTTAAAGACACAATTTCCTATTCTTTTCCAATAAATAAATTAAATTCAAGGTTTCCATGCTATATCCGATATTTGGAGTCTTTTATTTATTGTTCTACTTAATACAAAAAGTAGATCCGAAAGTCTATTTAAATATACAAGAATCAAATTGTTAATCATGTCTTCCAAGAATAATTTTGCAACATTAGTTTCTGCTCTTCGTGCAATGCTTCTAGCAATATGAAGATTAGAGGATTCAACAGAGCCCCCTGGTAGAATAAAATATGTAATTGGAGATAATTCTTTTTCATAGTTATCAATATCATTTTCCAATACTTTAATCATACTAGATTGAACTCTTAAAGAAGAAGACTTTGAAAGATCAGGATCAGCTAAATCAGCGCCAATAATGAATAATTCATTTTGAATTCTACAAAGAGTAACTACAATATCAGAAAAAGATGATGACGATGATGATGGATTATTATGCTTTAAAAGAGATAGCGATAAACCAATATAAGAATTAAGTTCATCTACTGATCCATAAGCAATTATTCTAATATCACTCTTTGGAATTCTTTTTCCGCCAATAAGACCTGTTAATCCTTTGTCTCCAGTTTTTGTATATATTTTCATATATTACTAAAGTGGACATAGAGAGATAATATTCTATACATACTTTAACAGACTATTAGTAAGAATGTACTTCAGCCTTATGTTCTCTTAGATACTTCTTCTTCTTGAACCTTTCATTGCATTTGTCACATTTAAAGGGTTTATCGAATTCCAAGAGAAATCGTTGTTTTCTCTCTTCTGGAGTTTCGATGACTTGATTAGATTCAGAATTAGTAGAATTATTCATCATATTTTCTCCTAGAAAATTATTTTTAATCTTTATTTAGTTTTAGAAAAATAGTTATGTTAGATTGATTATTAAAAAAATTACATAGTTTTTTTACGAATATTTATTTATTAACTATGATAGTATAAATACTTACAAAATAGAATATATATTGAGTTAATTTAAATGATTATTCAATGCCGTCGTAGCTCAGCCTGGGAGAGCACTCGACTTGATTTAACTTGACTATTCAAGGGTGAAGCTGAAGACCGAGCTGTCGTGAGCTCAAATCTCACCGACGGCATTAATTTATATTATATTATAGTATTATAGAAATTTGTATTATTGGAAAGTATAATACAACTATTTAAAAGATTATTTTGTTCACATGAAGATTCTTTTTCCTTTCGGCAATACAATGATTTTGATTTTAGCGAATATAACAAATGTACAAAATGTGGTAAGACACTCGGGTATTTCAACGGATTTGATGAGGATTTAAGAGGATGATTAATTGATTGGTTAGAAGGATTAATCTCCAAATCTTAGAAATTAGTTGGTGGGTGGGAGCAGCTATAGCATTGTTTTCATTTTTGCTTCCAGTATATATCCATTACATAATAATTGGAATAATTGGATGGTCAATAATTCTTACAAGTACAATACTCATAATTTATGAAATAAAGAAGATAAAAGAAGAAGATAAAAGAACTAACGAACTATAAAACAAACAAAAATTATTCTTTTCCACCTTGTTCCTCTATTACTACGAGAGTAACAGTAGATGTAATGCCAGGTACTTTTCTTATTTTGTTTGTTATAGTATTATTCATAGATTCTGTATCATTCAATCTAACCTTTACGAAAACATCATGAACACCATAAGTTCCTCTTACCTCTTTGACATCTGGCAAATTCGTTAATTCGCTGATAATTTTTTCCTCAGAACCTAATGTACAATTAACTAAAATATATGCTGTTGGCATAGCTTAAATTATTATTTTATTAATATTTTAGTTTTGTTTTTTTTAACAATGTATAATAAGAATAGAATGTAAATTTTGAAATTAATCAACTATATAGCAATAAGAAATTTAAATAATTACTATATACAAATATTACAAATCTATATCTATTGAAAATTATAATGTGAAAACATGCGTTTACCTCTAAAAGGTAGTGATTATTTTGTTAAAAAGATGAATGAAGCTGTTGAAACAATTGATGAAGAATTTGTTTATTTTTTAAAACCAAAATTGCAAATGAAAAAAGTTGATGTAATGTTGGGTGATGGGACAATAACAAATGCAGAAACTTTTGATCCTAAAGAAATTACAAATGAATTTAGACGAATTTTAGAAAATCTAAACAATTGGATTGTTACAGACATTTCAAATTCTAAAACAGAGGATTTGTATAGATTATACTTTCAAATAACATGTAACATTGATAAATTTTACATCTATGGATATTTTGGAATACAATTTCATGTTTTGCATTATTACAAATTAGATAAAGAAGTTATAAAAATTCAAAAAGAATTGATTAAATTAAATCAAGATGTATCAGAATCTTTTATTTCGCTTGCTAATAAAGGAAATACAATAATAGAAGAGGAATTACGAAGGCAGGGAATTAATAACCTATCATTTGAAGAATTATTTGCTAAAATATATGAAAATAGTAATTTAATGAACAATCTTGAACAGAAAGTTTTAAAAATAGAACAACAATTTCCACAAATTCGAGATAGCGAAAATAAAAGGGAACAGTTGATTTCACAATTAAATGATATGATTATTGAATTGTATCACATAACACCTGTAAAAATTGACTACAATGGATTAATGCAAGGTGAGGAAGGAATTATATCATATTTTGAAATTGAAACTATTAAGAATAAAAAAACTGGAAAACGAGATCCATACATTGATACTAAAAAAGCCAGTAGTAAAGAAATCACTGAAACTTTAACTAATAAATTAGATGAAATAGCATCATTATTAAAAGAATTAAAGTAAATAAGAACATTAATAGTCGTTAATTACCCTATTTAATTTTTAGTTATTTATTAATATTTTAATTTATATCATTGGTACTATTAGCAAGAGCCATAGCTCCTCTAGATCGAAAATTAACAACAATAGAAGGCTATGGCATGTACAAGGCTTTTCTTTCAGATTATCTATTGTAATATTGATAATATAGAAGTTTAAAATAGAAATTCTTTAAATTTGTCATTATTAATTAAGTAGTAGATTAAATGCAAACGTTGATCCTTATACAGCCATTACTGTTTTCTGTATTATTAACAGCCCATATCCAACCACCATGTCTTTCGACTATAATCTTGGAAATAGATAATCCTAATTCTGTCCCAACTGTCTAGATTTAGTAGCAAGTTTTGTAAAAAGTTTCGGCAAGATATCTGGATATATACCTATTCGTGTATCTTTTATGCTAAATAGAATTTCATTGTCATTTTTATTGTTATTATTAGTATTTTTTTCTTTCAATAATAACAGTAATACTATTATCTTCATTTGTAAAATTTAAGGCATTATTTAATAGTTACAAATAACTTGATAAAGCGTAATTCTATCATTCTCTATAATTTAGGTATGACATATCTAGTTTTGCTTATTCAGTGACAATGTATTTACCATTTTCATCTTGAGTTAATCAGTCTATATTTAGAATTATATTCCGAAGGAACATATTTTTAACTAAACAAATTCATTTGGAATATTTTTTATATTGAAATGGTCATTATCATTTAACTGAGTATATATAGATAGTGATAGACCTTTTAATCTATCAACGTACTAAATCTCATGGGGAAATTTGGAATAGCTGTTCCTCTGTCCACAATTCACATATATCCGACTAATGCCTATAAAGATTAATTAACCAAGGAATTATGCCTAATCTAGATACTAATATTTCTGAACTGGATTTATTCTTTGTAGTAAAGTACAGTTTTATATGTCTTGTTTATTTTAATTGGGATATTTTAAAAAAATAGTTATGTATGTTATCTCTAGAGATAGAAAAAGAAAAATTATTTTATATTAAAAGGTGTTGTATAGATTGAATACACAACGTCATATGTTTGATTATATGGAATATGTGTAGTAATACCTGACCCTATAAAATCAACTGTTCCTGAAGTAACATTTTTCATAATAGTTGTTGGAGCAAATGTTTTTCCATTAACAATCCATGGTTTTATAACCGTTTTATTTAATTTATCTGCACTATTAGATATATCATGATATGCAATAATGTCTACTGGTATAGACGATGTAAATGTAATTATGCCTTTGTACAAAGTATTATTTTTAGGTTCTACAAATTGAACAACTTGATGTGATTCGTGGCCTACAGCATTATGAGTAACGGATTTTTTAATTTCAGTGTTATGGAACGTTGTATCTTGTTGTGCAGAAATCAATATTGTTGTATATGATAATAATGATCCACCGATAACAAGTGTTGACAATATTAAAAGTGGGATATTAAGAGATTTAGACAGTGAAGTTTTCATCGTATCATTTTTCTTAGTATTATTATGTATTTTCATATTTCATTTCTTTATTTTTTAGAAAATAAAAAGGTTGTTATACTAAATAAATATTGATTAATTGATCGTAATGTCTAACATAATACATTAAATTGGTAAGCTAAGAGACATGCGTCACCCCTCCTTCACAATAAATAAAGAAGTGAAAATCAATGATTATTGTATAAGGAGAGGTGTATTTAGAGAAATGGCATATCGACATATTAAAGAAAGAGTCAGAAATAGTTAGAAAACGGTATCATGCAGTAGTCAGAACACTCGTTAGTGACCTGATCAGGATAACAAGACAGGAAGCCGCATACATGATTAGCAGGAGTAAAAACGTCAGTTGCAGCGAATGGTAAAAAGGTTCAGAGAAGAAGGTATTATAGGTCTGAGGTTCAGATCCAAAAGACCACATAACAGTCCAAACAGGACTCCTAACGATATAGAGAAAAGGATAGTCGAGGTAAGAAATGCTACCGGTTTTGGTTCAGAACAGCTGGTAAATATTGTAAATGAGAGTATGAATGTAGAGAAGGTAGAGGAGAGAAGAGGAGCACATTAGCAAGACTACAGCCTACAACATATTGACAAGACATCAACTTGTTGACGCTGAGAAAAGACTGGTCAGAAGAATAGAATACCAGTTTTTTGAATGGGACAATCCTGATGATCTGATACAGGCTGACCTGACAAGATTTAATGGATTACCACTACTTACAATGGAAGACGATCATTCCAGAAAGGGATAGGCGTTACGACTGAAAGATGAGAAGGATGATACTGTAGTAGAAGGTATGAAGAATCTGCATGACTGGAATTATGGAAATCTACTTACTGACAACGGCAGCCAGTTTAGTAGAAGAAATTCCATAATGAAAAAATATTGTGACCAGTATCTGATAGACAAACACATCTGGACATCAGTACATCATCCACACAAACATTGGGTAAACTGTCTAACTTCCAGAAAGGACTAAAGAGGTTCTTAAGACACAGGCTGGGAAATAGCATTGACCTACATGCCATTGACGAATGTATATCTATTTACGTTGACTGGTACAACAATGGCAAGAAAGTATCTACTACTGGAGACTATCCTGAAGAAAGGTACTCTGGAAATAGAGATACTGGGTGTTATGCTAGATTGGTAAAAGTACTTAAACTGGACAGAATATTATTAATACCTGTTGTTGTAGGAGAGGGATGACATATGTCTCTTGGTTCTACACATAATACATTAAATTAACATCAGTAAACTTTATATACTACAAATCAAATCTAGGCAGAATTCTCTATATGATAACTAAAACAACATACTAAGTCAAGTGTCATCATGAATGTCATAATGCCATCTTCCAAATCTCTTATCTAGATATTCTGATATTGCATCTTTTTGTTCTTCTATATTGGTATAGAATCTGTTTGCACACACATCTGATTTTATATGTTGATTTACCTTTCTCTCATTTGGATTCAGGTATGGAGCCCTCTTCTTTGGAAGATGTATTACAGTAAGCCAGTCTTTCTGTCCATTGATATATTTTTTTGTCATCTTGCTTAGGTGAAATGAAGCGTTATCCCATACAAGTACAATTCTTTTCCAACCATTATTTTTCATTACATACATCTTGAGATTCTCAGGATGGTTTATCGTATTGGTGGAATTCATTCTGTCATAGAAACCATACAACAGGTTCTGTTCAGGCCATAACATGGATATATACATCGAGAATTTCTTTCTCCCTCCAATATGCCTAATTTTTTGTTGTTCACCTTCAAAACTCATTGACTTGCGAATACATGGTTTCTGTGTTACCATGGTTTCATCTTCAAACACAACCAGCATCACTTTCTTGTTTTTTGAGTGCTGATGCTATCTGTTTGTAATTTTGTACTTGCTTCTTTCCCTCATCATAATCTGGTCCATCATGTTCAAGTTCCAGTTTTGGCCTTTTACACCTGATACCCATATCTTTCAGTATCCTTTGAAGATGTCTGAAACTAATTGGAATATCAAGTTCTTCTGTAAGACATTTTGCTAATGACCTCAGACTCCAAGTGTTTCTGATGTAACCAAAAATATTGGGATCATTAAAAAGTACAGAAAGTATAGTCTCTCTGTTTTCATCTGTTATACGGGATTTTGTACGTGTTTTCTTCTTTATTTCCAATCTACTAATTCCAGTATGGAGATATGCTGATATCCACATCTCTGGACTGACCTGATGCTGAGACATCATATTCCTTTGCTATATATATCTTCAAAAGTTCTACCATTGCTCTTCTGCTGGAGTATTGCCATTAATCTGCGATAATGTCTCTCTTATCTGTAGGTAGTAGTATTTTTCATCAATGATTTTAGACTGTTCTTCTGTCCGGTAGTGAGAGGTTGAGTTTAGTAGAACCACGGTACATATAATTATGGTATTCTAAATACCTTAAGCTTTACCTATTCAAGAAATTAGACCTGATAGTCAAAAAGACATGACATCCATCAGGACACTTGACTTAGTATGTGTATAACGTTAAAACGTCTGTACATTGTGTTGGTAGCGCTTTGACAAATATGATTTTACTTTAAAACATTATTAAAATGTTTGTGTACTGATGTAAAAAGTCTATATAGTTATGACTATTATGTATTATTACCATCACTTTATCGACGATCAGTAGTCTATCACAATCACCATGTACGATATTGTTAACACTTTCCCCTCATATCACAATCACCGTATGCGTTATCTCTATCACTCTTTCAATCCTATAATAGTTCGATTAAAACCTTTTGTTGCTTTGTTGCATAACTCATTTAAACAATCTATCTTTATTCTCTTTTACTTATCTGATAGTTATGCTTTGAAACAAGTTGTACAAAGATGCTTTTAACATCATTTCTTTTACCATGTTGTCAAATCTTATAGCAGTAACATATTCTCTACCAAACATTCTTTTCATACAGGAGAAGACAGTTTCTACAATCCATCTTTGTCCATAGTTCACACTAACCTTCCATTGTTGTAAATTATTTTTCTGCATCTTCACCGTCTTATTTCTAAGGTAATGATTGGTCTTCCTAAATCTGGAATTCTTTCTTACCTTTATTGCTGGTTTGATTCCTTTAAATGATAAAAACTGAAAATTCTTGTTATTGTCATATGAACCATCTGCAATAATAGAGTCTACTATTTTATTCTG